>CAZRYJ010000032.1:11117-18436 GCA_964604245.1 uncultured bacterium
TGCAATGTTGGTGATATAGAGTCAATTAAGGGAGTTGGTAGAGAGACTCTTGTTATTTTGCCTTTCGATAAAAATTATTTGGGTCTTGTGTTGGAGCAGAATACCGAGGATATAGAAGAGAAAATAAAGGGAAGTCTTGGGGAGTTGAAAAAGGACGTAGATTCGGGAATCGGGAAACTCTTTAGGGATAGAGCGGAGCAATTGAATATGTTATTAAGAGAGTTCGTTAAAAATTCAGACCCTGAGATGTGGAAAGGATATATATCAAGTGGTCTTTCTGCTCTTTCTAAGGAAGGCAAGCTAAGTGGTTTAATCAAGCTTGAAGGTTTGGAATTGAATGTCAATACAAATGTGGAAAGTTTAAATAGAGATGAGATAAACAAATTTATGAAATTATTGTTGGACTTTATTGTTAAGAAAGCGTTGAGTGAGTTTGGAAAACAGCAGACAAAAATGATTGTTCAAAAAGTCATTAGAGAAATTAGCGAGAAGAATAAAGAATGATAGATTTAAAGGAATTAAAAGACAATTTTAATTTGGAAGCAACGTTTAATTTAGGCGAACCGAAAGAGTTTATTGGGGAGTTTGAAGGGGGAAAGGAAATTTTAGATAGAATTAGTCTTGTGTTGACTCAAACTTTTGATGCGATAGGATCATTACCTTTCCGACAATTAATTGTTAAGGGTAAGAATAAAAAAGTAGTTATAATTTATTATAGAAATAATTTTTTCGGAATAGTTGCAAATAACGATGAGAACATTGAGAATATTTTAAAGTATATTTACGAGAAAGAAAGTGTATTGAAGTCAAGAACGAAGGTAATAGAGAAAAAGCCGGAAAAGGCTATTGTTGAAGAAGTTGAGACGATAGAAGCTGAGGTAGAAGAAAAAGAGGAAATAGCAAAAAAAGAAGTAGAAACTGCTACAAGCGAAGCGAGAGAAATACAAAAGAAAGAAGTTGAAACAAAGGTAGAGAAAGAAGAAGTGGTGATTGGGGAAGAAGAAACGGAAAAGGTAAAAACAGAAGAGATAAAAAAAGAGAAAGTAAAAGCCGAAGAGATAAAAAAAGTCAGTGTTCAGAAAGAAATTCTCAGTACAAAAGTTATAGAGGATATTGAAGAAATAGCAGGTAATTATCTTGGTGATTTTTCTTTAGATATAGTTTCAAATGTAATCGAAGATAGTGGTATAGATAGAAATAAACCAACTAAAGATCAGGTCTTAGGGATTTCTCAATCGCTTAAAGACGCAGCGTCTTTAATAATTGGTCCTTCAAAAGCTAAAAAATTAAAAGAAGATATTTTGAAGAAGATAGAGGAGGTAGAATGAATTTATTTTCATTATTTTTGGTTTCTTTACCGGAAGAAATTACTAGAATGGCATCTTTGAATAGTTGGGTAATGATTGTTGCGGCAGGTTTTTTGTGGATTACGTTTGTCCTTTTCGGGATAATTGCTAAAAGATATGAAAAAGTTTTAAGAAAAAAAACAGAGTGGCAATTTATTATTATAGCTCCTTCAGGCATTCTTGTATATGCTATTTTACAATTACTTTCAGTGTTTCAGGGTAACTTGAAAATGCCGGTTAATACCGGACGAATTGCATATTCGCTGTTCTTTATTTCGGGTATTTTATCTTTACTCGGGGCGCTGCGATTTAGAAAAGTGGTAAGTCCGAGAAGGGGAGGTTTTAAATGAGAGTCGATATCCCTTTTGAGATTCTTTTTGCCGTAGGTATACTTATTTTTACTTTATCTCTTTATGTTTATGGACTGATTATAAAAAGGTTGCTTCCTCTAATTGAGAGAAAGGGAATATGGGTTTTGCCTATTATGGGTTCTTTTTTTCTGGTTTTATCAGCAGTTATCCATTTTTATCGCATTTTATACTTTGGTAGGAACCTTTCTATTGCAGATCCGGCAGACCTTTTTCCTTTAATTAAAGGAATGTTGAGCACTAATTCATTCGAGGCTTTTTCGATTCTTGGGGCTGCGCTCTTGACACTTATGGGAATCACTGTATATTATCGGTGGATTTCCAGATAGGTTTGGAAGGTTAGTTGTTTTTATGTATGTTAAAATGTTAGCTACTTATAGCAATCAATAAAAGGAGGTTATATGCAAGGTGCTATTGAATTTTTTCAACAAGGTAAGTGGGCTATGTGGCCATTGCTTTTTTGTGCAATTATTGGTTTTGCCTATATAATTGAGAGAATGATAACTTTTGCTCGTTTAAGGGTAGATCCTGAAGATTTTGCCGAAGATCTTGTAGAGATATTTAGAAAGGACGGTGCTTCTACTGCAATTGAGTACTGCCGGCAATTTCCTTCTCCAGCTGCACGTGTTTTTGAATCTGCAATAGAGAAATATAAAGAGCAGGATAAAAAATCTAAAGACAAACAAGTTTTTGAAGAAGTTATGACAAGGTATGCCACAAGAGAATTAGCTTTTCTTGATAGAGGGATGTTGATTCTTGCTTCCCTCGCCAATATCGCTCCAATGCTTGGTTTTCTTGGAACGGTTTCCGGGATGATAAACGCTTTTAATTCAATAGCTTTAGCCGGAACTGTTGAGGCTACTCTGGTTGCTGCAGGTATTTCGGAAGCACTTATTACAACCGCAACAGGATTGGCGCTAGCTATCCCAATTTCGGGTGCACATGCTTTCTTTACTCAGAAAGTAAATGGATTTACCCGTTCTATGGAGGAAGGTGCTGCCGCTTTGATGGATACTTTATTGGAGGCATAAGTGAAACTTCATGAAAAGAAGAGAAAAGGTGCTGAGATTCCAACTGCTTCAATGGCAGATATCGCTTTTCTCCTTTTGATATTCTTTATGGTTACTACTGTATTTGCAAATGAAGTTGGACTACAAATTATGCTTCCGGAAAAGGGAGAAGAGGTTAAAGTTAAACCTGAAAATATTCAGAGAATTTATGTGGAAGAAAAGGGTAAAATAAGACTTAACGGGGTGGAAGTTAGCCAGGATGAATTAGTGGATGAAGTAAAGAAAATCCTTTCGGGGAATCCGGACGCGATTTTCTCCATAAAGACTCACCCTGTAGCGAAGTATGAGTATATGGTGAATGCTCTGGACAAATTGAGATTGGCAAATGCTGAGAGATATTCCTTAGCGCCTTCTTCTGAAGAATGAGGTATAAGTTATGAAGTTACATAGAGAAAAAGTAAGCGCTACAATTCCGACTGCCTCAATGGCAGATATCGCTTTTCTCCTTTTGATATTCTTCATGGTTACCACTACCTTCAGAGCGGAGACGGGTCTCAGGGTAATTATCCCTCAGGTTGAAGCTGCCGAAAAAATGCCTGCCAGGAATTTAACTCATATCTGGATTTCGACGAATGGTCTTGTTTCTATTGATGATGCGCTTATCCCTACGGAAAGAATATCCGATATAATGACAAGAAAGAGACAGATAAACCCGGATATAATTGTTTCTGTTAAATGTGATAAGGCTACCGGTTATAAGTTTGTGGAAGATGTATTGAACGAGTTCGTAGAAGCTTCAGTTTTGAGAATTCATCTTGCCGCAAGGAAGAAAAGGGGGTGATATATATATGAGTAAGAAAACTGCCGATTTAAAAAAACAGTATCCCCTTAATATTAGGGTTGGTTTTTTGATTGCACTTGTGTTATTAATTCTTGGTTTTGTTTTTATGCCTGAAATTGAGAGTCAACCTTATCAACCTAAAGTTACTAGAGCAATAAGAGTTGATAAGCTGCCACCTCAGCTTGAGAACATTGTGAAGCCTCCACCTCCTCCTAAGCCTAAAATGCCTGTGGCCGCTAAGAGTGATGAAGAGGTAGAGGCGCGGACTATTGAGAAAACGGACTTTGACGGGCTTGAAAAGAAAAAAGCTGATGTAGAATTTGCCCCACCGATATTTGTTGCATATGAAGTAGCTCCAAAAGCTTTGAATGAGAAGATAATGCAAGGTATCTATCCTCAAGTGGCAAGAAAATTAGGGATAGAGGGAAAGCTCTTTCTGGAATTATGGATAGATGAGAAGGGAACGGTTAGAAATGTTATTATAAAGAAACCTTTATATCCCGCTATCGATAAAGTTGCCAAACAAAAAGCATATGAGTTGAAGTTCAGTCCTGCAAGGCAGAGAGATAAACCGGTAGCAGTCCGTCTTGCATATCCAGTTATCTTTCGACTGGAAGATTAAAAGGAAATATTTTAGCATAAAGGGGCTCAGCTCTTGAGCCCCTTTAAATTCTGAATATTGTCTTTAGAAATCTCTGATTCTATAAAGTGGGTTAAAGGAGTTGGTCCGAAAAAAGCTGAATTGCTTTCCGGATTAAATATAATTACGGTGAAAGATTTTCTTTACCTTTCCCCCAGAAGATATCTGGATAGAAGTGTTATAAGACCTATAAAAAATGTTAGAGTTAATGATGAAGTGACTGTTGAAGGAAAGGTTGTTTCTGTCAATTCCAGGAAAACCAGAAGGGGGAAACTGCTTACGGATGTTGCAGTTTATGATGGTACAGGAATTATTATTGGGAGGTGGTTTAATCAATCCTGGGTTAAAGAAAGATTTAATAGTGGCGATCATCTTTTTTTTAGCGGAAAGGTTGAATTTTTTAAGGGGATATATATTTTAAATCCCGATTATGAGTTTCTGAGTGAAGAAGAAACCGAATTAATTCATACAGGAAGAATTATCCCTATTTATCCTTTAACGAAAGATCTTGGGCAGAGATTTATGAGAAGAACCGTAAGCCGTGTTCTCCAATACTTTTTGGAAAAAATTGAAGATCCTATATCTTTAGATATGAGAAAGAAATATAAATTAATTTCTTTAAACAAAGCATTATCTAATCTCCACTTTCCGGAGAATAGAAGTATTTTGGTTAAAGCAAGAGAAAGACTCTCTTTCGATGAGCTTTTTTATCTGCAATTGTTTCTTGCTCTTGAGAAAAAGAAAATAAAAAAGGAAAAGGGTGTTGCCTTTAATGTGAAGGTTAAATTAGAGAGAGATTTTATAATATCTTTACCCTTTGAATTAACTTCTTCCCAGGAAAAAGCGCTTTCTGAAATCAAAAAGGATATGAGTGAATCTTATCCAATGAATAGACTTCTTCAAGGTGATGTTGGATCGGGCAAAACAGTGGTTGCTATAGCGGCGATGCTTATCTCGTTAAGTAATAAATTTAATGTTGCTTTTATGGTACCGACAGAGGTGCTTGCTTATCAGCATTTTTTTGTAATAAGTAATTTTTTGGCTTCTTTTTCTATTCCATTATGGCTTTTAGTAGGTAATATGAATCAGGCCAAAAGAAAAAAAATTTTAAGCGAAATCACTGAGAAGAGAGGTATTATTTTGGGTACCCATGCGTTGCTTGAGGAAGATGTTAAAATACCGGATTTGGGATTAGTGGTAATTGATGAACAGCACCGTTTTGGAGTTAATCAGAGAGCCAGGATAAAGAGAAAAGGCAAACCCAATGTTCTTGTTATGTCAGCCACACCGATTCCCAGGACTCTTGCTTTCAGCGTTTATGGAGAGTTAGATGTTTCTACTATCGATGAGATGCCATTGGGGCGAATTCCTTCTAAAACGAAGTGGGTCAGGAAATCAGGAAAAAGAGCAGAAGTCTACAATTGGGTTAAAGAAAAAATTAGTAAAAGTGGTTGTAAGGCTTATATTGTATTCCCTCTTATTGAAGAATCCAAGAGTTTGGATTTACGTTCGATAGAGGAAGAAGCGGAAAATATCAAGAATAATTTTTTCTCACGGGCGAGAGTTGCTATTCTGCATGGTAGGATGAAGAGCGAAGAAAAGGACAAATTAATGAGAGGATTTAAAGGAGATAAAATTGATGTGCTGATTGCGACTACCGTTATTGAGGTTGGTATAGATGTCCCTGAGGCTAATATTATGGTGGTAGAGAATGCCGATAGATTTGGACTTGCGCAGCTTCATCAGCTGAGAGGAAGAATTGGTAGGGGGAATGCACGATCTTATTTTATAATGATTGCAGAAGAAGCGAATATTACAGATAAGGCTACGTTGCGGCTTAGTACTCTTGAGAAGGTTTCTTCAGGTTTTAAACTATCCGAGGTTGATCTAAACTTGAGAGGTACCGGGGAATTCTTTGGAGTGAGGCAGCATGGTTTCCCCGATTTCAAATTTTTTGATCCTTTAACGATGCGAAATATGATTGGTTGGGTTAGAAATGCTGTGAAAAATGTAATTGAAGAGCATCTTGAGAATAATTTTTTGGATGAAATTAATAAAATTAGAAATAAAGCAGAATTCTTGGATGTCGGATAAATAATGGAACTTTAGGGTGTTAATTTCTGTCTTAGTGTTTAGTGATTAGAGAGTTGCGAGTAGGATTTTTGAAGATTTAGCGTGTATTAAGCGATTAGCAGCAGTAGGCGGTCCGCTGCTTTTTTTTATCGTTTTTTGAAAATTAGATTTTTACACTATTGTATTAGGTTTTATTTGTTTATGGTTTGAAGATTGGGATATAGCAACTTGGGGTTGACTTATGAAGGTTTTTTATTATCTTATCCCTGAAAACAAAGTTATGCACTGGTTAAAATTGAAAGGAGGATTTATAATGAGAAAAATAGTTTTTTCATTTATAATTCTAACAGTAATATTTCCTTTAACTACTTTTGGTAGTTCTCTTGAAGCTGGAGCTGTTTTTATGATGATTTTTCCGGGTTCAAGAGCGACTTCGATGGCTGGGGCTTTTACTGCTTCAGAAGGAGATGTTTTTTCTTCTTATTATAATGATGCTGCTTTAGCTTTTGAAGAGACTAGACAGATAGGACTTCAACATGCTAACTGGTTGCCTGGTTTGTATCCTGGTATGTATTATGAATATTTAACTTTGTTGCTTCCTGTAGGTGAAGATTTGAATTTAGATTTTGCGGTGACCTATCTTACCACAGGTGAAACTGAGACCGGGGATACGTCTTTTTCGTCGTCCTGGGTGACATATGATGTTGCTTTTAAAGTCGGAGGTTGTTTGGAAATGTCTGATAATTTTGGTGTAGGCATTGGAATGAAGTATATATATTCGTTCCTGGCGCCCGAAAGTGTACTCAGGTGGTTATCAGATATCACCGGAACTTCAATGTCTGGGGGAACCGGACAGGCGTGGGCTTTAGATCTTTCTTTATTGTATATATGGAATAATTTTATTGGTGCTGAGTTGTTTGGCATGGAGTGGCTTAAGACGCTTAGAGTTGGAGCATCTGTTCAGAATATAGGACCGGACATCAGCTATATAGAAAATGGAGAATCTGATCCGCTTCCAAGAACAATGAGGTTAGGTCTTTC
>CAZRYJ010000033.1:0-7707 GCA_964604245.1 uncultured bacterium
AAACCATAATGCTTTAATTAAAACACCTGAAAGCATTGCCGATATAGGAGCCGGAGCTGAAGAATGAGCATCGGGCAGCCAGGCATGAAACGGAACAAGCCCCCCTTTAAGCCCAAAACCTAAAATAAATAGACCTACCGCCATTAAAACCGCCTTATTGTCAGCAATGTTATTAGCCGTTAGAAACCTCGCGATATCCGCCATATTAACCGAACCGGTCACCGAGTAAATCATTCCAATACCGAATAGAATGAATATTGAAGCAAGTACTCCCAGGACCAAATACTTAAATGAAGCCTCCAGTTCTTCGGCATCCACTCCATAACCTACCAGCGCGTAGGATGCGATGGAAGCAATCTCAAGGAAGACATATAAATTAAACAGATCGCCCGTAAGAACAACTCCATTCATACCAGCAAGCATAAACAAAAACAGAGTAAAAAATCTGAGATAATCCTCGTATTTTTTCATATAAATATACGAATAAATTGTTACCAGAAATGCGACTGCATTAACAATAAGTAGCATAAGCAGGGAAAGATGGTCACTAACCAGCACTACTCCAAACGGCGGTTTCCACCCCCCCATCTCATGAACAATTGTTCCTTTCCCCCAGATAACTGCCAATATAACCAACAGCGAAAGAGACGTTAAAACGGACCAAATCCTGGGGAAGTTTTTCTTATCAAACTTCCCTATAAGCAACAATAAAACCGCACTGAATACCGGAATCGCCGTAAATAATGGTAATAAAACAGTCATCCCTAACCTCTAAGTCTGTTTATTTCTTCCATATCAAAAGTTCCATAGCGCTCATAAAGTCTAATAGCCATTGCCACCATAAGAGCAAGCGTTCCAAGTCCGATAACAATGGATGTAAGAACCAGTGCCTGCGGAAGAGGATCAACAGCGGTATGAATAAAAGTATTTATATCCATATCTTTAGTGAGAATAGGAGCAATTCCGGACTTCCGAAAGCCAAGGAGTATAAGAAAAAGATTTACCGCATATTCCATTATCGCGACTCCGAGAATCTTTTTAACAATATGTCTTTTCACCACAAGTGCGTATAATCCTATAATTAAAAGAACAAAATCGAGAAAGTAAAGAGTCATTTACGGACCTCCTGAGTTTCGTCTTCGGTCACCACTCTCTGAAGAATAGCAAGTGCCAGAAATACGATGTAAAGACTCATTCCCACCTTCACCGTTATTGCCAGGTTATACAGTATAATATTGCCGGCTGAAAATAGACTGAAAGGAGTACCTTTGGGAAGAAAGTTAAACAGGAATGTACCTCCAATCAATAGTCCGATAAACCCCAATACGAGAATTACAAGCGCGCCGAAATCATCGGCAATTGAACCCGCTATTCCCGATACCATACTCTCCACAACTTTCCTTCCATAAGCCAGGGTTATCAATATATAAGCAAGGGCAATCATCACACCACCCGGAAAACCACCACCCGGGGTTATATGACCGTAAAGAACTATGTAAGCTCCAAAAACCATCATAAATCCAATTATTAAATTAGTTATTGTCTTTACAATAAAAGTCATTCCGGATTGTTTATTTTTTTTCATACTAATGCTCCCTATCTATCCTTAAGAAATCCTTATGTTGTTCGCGCTTCCATCTCCTGAGTATTACAAATGCACCGCTTATAGAAACAAACAGAACCATTGCCTCACCAAAAGTATCATATGCTCTAAAATCAAGAATAACGGAAGTCACAAAATTGGTTGCCCCCACCTCGGCAAGTCCATGAATCAGATAAAAATTAGAAATCCTCATCAGAGGTTCCCCAAACGGACGAAGCGAATGGAAAGCAAACCAAGCAAATACAAGTATTACTCCCACAAAAATAAGGGTGGTTCTGTTGGAAAGGACATGCTCTTCCTTCTTTTCTATTGCTTCATTGTCAACATTTATGGTTGCACGAATAAGTATTATTAGAGATAAAATCTCAACAATAACCTGGGTTATAGCTATATCAGGGGCACAAAGAAATAAGAATGCCATAGACACAATAAAACCTACAGCACCTACTGCTATTACAGCAGAAAGCATATTCTTGATTTCTATCGTAATAATAGAACCTATTATCATAAAACCAAGTAAAAGATGTAAAATAATAACCGTCTCCATAAAACTCCCTACCTGCTCATTAGTACAAACATTATTATCATTAATCCAATTATACACCAGGATAGATAGGTTGACAGAACACCATCATGAAGATGCTTTAATTTTTGAACTATCGACTCCCATCCAATTTTTTCTATAATATTATAAAGATCATAAGTGCCCTTATCTCTATCTTTAAGATAAGTACCGATAAACGGAAGTTCGAGTATTGTAAGATAGAGACCGGTTCCCGGAAATCTCCTCTCTTCAATATCCAATCTCTCCCCACCCGTAAAAACGGGCTGTTCTCTGTAATCAAATACCTTTCCCACGAAATATAACACAATCCCAATCACAAGGCCAATAATTAAAGCTACTGTAGCCAGATATGGATTCCACATAGTATTAACGAAGCTAAGATCGGAAAAAACCTTCACTATTGGTAGACTCGTAAATATATCAAATTCCATGGGAAGAAGGAAAACACTCACTGGAAAAGCCGGAAAAACCCCAAAGAACAAACAGAGAATAGCCAGAACGGCAATAGGAGCCGTCATAAATAAGGAAGGTTTTCGTACCCTATCAAAAACGTTTGAGGCTCCTCCGAAATAGACTGAATAAATTACTTTCAGGAAAGAAGCAAGCGTCAACGCACTTCCGAAAATTGCTAAAATAAGAAATACCGGTTGTCCGGCGATTAAAACTCCCTGATAGACCATCCACTTGGAAGTAAACCCATTTAAAGGCGGAACTCCCGAAATTGCAAGAGCAAGAATCAAATTGGCAATCATCAAAAAAGGCATTTTTCTATATAAACCGCCTAACTCTTCCAATTCGGTAGTACCTGTTTCTTTTTCAATTGCACCTGCACAAAGGAAAAGACCTCCTTTATATACTGCATTATTCAACATATGAAATAATCCGCCCAAGATACCAATAGGGTTTCCTGTGGCGATTCCAAGAACCATATATCCAACCTGACTAACCGCGTGATAGGAAAGTAATTTTTTAAGATTGTGTTGTACAAGAGCCATGAGAACGCCAATAATAATGGTAAGGGCACCTATCAACATGACAACAAAACTTAAAATTGGTTCCACATCAAATAATTTTAACATCGTTATAGCCAAAAGATAAATACCTACTAGCTTGTCGAGAGAACCAGGTATAAAAGCCATCACCGATACAGGGGCTTCTTCTGAGATCGCCGGTATCCAGGTATGAAAAGGTAATGCTCCCGCTTTTGCAAGCGCAGCCACGACAAAGAAAAAAAATACAATTTTGGGTAGCGTTCCGTCCGCGGTAGAAACTGAAATTAAATCAATATTAAGAACACCTACAGTCACCCAGATATAAACAACTCCAAATAAGAACAACGCATCCGCAAAACCAAGTATGACATAGGTTTTCCTGGCTGCTTCGGAAACACCTTTACCTTTGCCTAAATTAATATAAAGGAAGAAAACAGCGGTAATCATTTCCCAGAAAATAAGCACGAATAACAAATTCGTGGAAAGAAATACACCGGACGCTCCTGCAAGAGTCCACAGAAAATAGGTAAGGAATTGGTTGTCTCCTGTCTTAACTTCGCTACGGGAACGAATAATATATATTGAGATTAAAAACCCAAACAGATAAGTAAATAAAAGCATAAAACTGCTTATTTTATCAACTTTAAGTATAAAACCAGCACTGTAATTCAAGAAATTAAGGGACGATAAACTCTCTACCGTACCCGCTAAATTAAATAAACGGTACGAAAGAATAAGAAGATACGAAGTTACACTAACTACTATCAATTGTTTAAACTTTTTTAATCCGGGAACGACAAGGGTAAAAAGCCCGGCAAAGAACGGTATTATAATTGGATACAACAATACATTATTAAACATTATATCTCCATATTATAAAGAGGCGGTGCCTTACCTAACTTTTTCATAATATTTCTGGTCTTATCAACACTTAATTTCAATAAATCTTTTTCCCTGAGAATCTTCTCATTATTGTTTTTGTCGACTACGGCAACTCTCTCTGTACAACAGTAGCAGGGATCGATAGACGCCGTAATCAAAGCAACATCGGCAATTGTTTCCCCTTTACATGAGGCTTTAAAAGTCGGCAGGTTATTAAAAGTAGGAGCCCTGACTTTATGACGGTAAGGCATATTGGAACCGTCACTCCTCACATAATGGAAAACTTCCCCTCTCGGAGCTTCATAGCGTCCGCAGCCTTCTCCGGGTGGAACTTCCCTTATATCAGCATCAATAGCTCCCCCTTCGGGTAAGTTTAAAAGAGCCTGCTTTATCAAAGAGACAGACTCGAAACATTCAAGAAGTCTGACTACACCCTTACTGAAGACATCCCCATCTTTTTGAACGATAACTTTCCACTTAAGGTCTTTAAACCCATCAAGAGGTTCGTCATTTCGTGCATCCCAGGGCACACCGGACCCTCGAGAAGTAGGACCAAGCGCGGAATAAAGAATCGCGTCTTTCTTTTTCAGTACACCGATTCCTTTAAGCCTCTTGTGTATTACAGGGTCGTCAAGAATTGCATCCGTAAGCATACGGATAGGTTTCTCCACTTCAACAATTCGCTCTAAAGCATATTCTATCTGCCCTTTATTGAAATCCCTTCTGACTCCGCCGGTTTTAAACATAGCATAGTGATTTCTATTCCCGGTCAACTTTTCACATATCTCTAATATTGTTTCTCTATATTTCCACGCCCACATCCAGACCGTATTATATCCGATAAAATGCCCAGCAAGTCCAACCCATAATAAATGCGAATGCAATCTTTCCAACTCACAAACGACAACTCTAATCAACTGTGCTCTTTTTGGAATATCACAACCAACAAGGTCTTCAACAGCCAGACAATAAGCCATCGGATGGGAAGTAGAACAAATTCCGCATATCCGCTCCACAAGATACGGAACCTGATCCCATGTTTTTCCTTCGGATAATTTCTCAATACCTCTGTGATTGTAACCTATCTCAACATCAAGGTCCACAACCCTCTCACCTTCAACATAGAGTCTAAAGTGTTCGGGTTCTTCGAGGAGCGGATGATAAGGACCCAGAGGGATTATTGTACGCTTCATATACCCGACCTCTCGTAATCATAATCTTCATCATTTACATCGGAATGTTTAAAGTCCTTTCTTAAAGGATATTTGCCTTTCGGAAATGAATCGGCAAGCAGAAGTCTTCTCATATCCGGGTGTCCTATAAACGTAACTCCAAGCATCTCATTTATTTCCCTTTCAACCCACCTAAAAGCAGGTATTTTCTTACCTATAGACTTAATCTCTAAATTTGGATAAGGTACAAGAGTTTTTACGTTTATTACCATATTTTTGTCTTCTCTTGCTAAATGATAAATTATTTCTATTCCCTCTCTTATATCCATACCGGTAGCTGTGCAAAACTTGCATTTATATTTAAAAAATAAATATTCAATAACCTCAGGAGTTTTCTTAGGTTCTACCCTTATATATATTCTCTTTTCCCGGGGTTGTACGATATCAATTATTTTACCTTTTAATTTTTCCCTTAAATCTTTCATTACTTCTCCACTCATCAAATAGCCCCCAATCCCATAACGATTCCTTCTATCATTGCTTCAGGTTTTGGAGGACAACCGGGAATATAAACAATCTTTACATCCGGATCTTCTTCTCTTAGAACCTTATCAACAGGACCAACAATCGAGTAACTATCTCTGAATATACCGGAAGAACAACCACAGGATCCAAAGGCAACAACAAGACAGGGTTTTGGAGTCTGCCGGTAAACTTCAAGAAGCCTGGGCTTAGCATGCGCGTTTACCGAACCGCAAACGAGCAGCGCATCCGCGTGTCTGGGACTCCCTACCAATTTTATCCCGAATCTCTCGACGTCATACCTGGGAGTCAAAAGTTCTAAAACCTCAATATCGCAGTTATTACATGCTGCCGTCGATAAGTGAAAAACCCATATAGATTTCTTAAATGCTTTTTTAAAAACATCCATTTAAACTCCAAAATGAGCAAGAAAACCTGCAACAATCGCAGCTCCGCTCATCCAACCCCAGAAATATTTCATAGCATGGTCAATCCTGACCCTGGGATTAGTATTTTTAATCAATATAAGCAATACGACAATAAACAAATACATTAAAACACCACCAATAATTCCCTTCCCCCAGAAAAGAATAATCAAAAATATAGGTAAACCAAAAAGCATTATGGCTTTACTTAACTCATAAACAGCAAGTACGCCTCCGGAAAGCTCCAGCAGAATTCCCGAACCAAGCTCTGTTTCCGCTTCCGCCAAGTCAAACGGAACTCTTCCAAGTTTTGCCTGTGTACAGGAAATCGCGACGACAAAAGCTATAACACCATACCAATTCGATATATTCGACCCATTAATCCTCTGCCAATCCATAATAGCCCGAATCGAAAAACCACCAGCTTTTGAAGCAATCATAACGATAATAATAATCATAGGAAGATCATAGGATAGGAGAAGTTTTATCTCTCTGGACACCCCTACCGAACTTAAAGGATTACCGGACGTAGAACCCATATAAATAAGAGCTATTGCGGGTATAGCAAACAAATACCATACAACAATTATATCTCCGATAAACCCTTCACTCATATTTAAGAACGAAACGCAGAGGATTGTTACCGCAAGAGTAACGGAAGCAAGTCCGAAAAGAGGAGCAGCTATAAAACCTGACCCGAAAGCTTCTTCGGGAATAATAACCTCTTTGTAAAGCAACTTCCCTATATCCGCAAACCCCTGATACCACGGAGGACCCTGCCTCCATTGTATCCTGGCTGAGACTTTCCTGTCAAGCCAAACTGTCAGAAGACCAATTACACAAGCAAATATAAAACCGGGAAAAATAAGATAATAAAACAATAACTTCATAATCTTCTCCAGGGTTTTGCTTTAATCCGAGCATCTACCCGGTCTCTCTCGCTCTCTTCTTCGTAAGTTATTTCTTCAAAACTGAGAGCTCCACTCGTACAAGTCTGTACACACCGAGGGTCCTTACCTTCATCCAACATATCATAACAAAGATCACACTTAGAAATAATATGCCTGATCCTCTTTGCCGTGAGAACACCAAAAGGACAGGCAATCGTACAGGAAAGACATCCTATACATCTAAAGTTATTATGATAGACCAGCCCGTCCTCCCTTTTTTCCAGAGCCTCCACGGGACAAACCGCGACACATGAAGCATCGGTACAATGTTTACAGTGGAGCGGTAAATCTACAGTTATATCGAAGTTCGAGCGGGAAAGACAGAATTTATCCGAATGGCTCTCGTAACAGGCGATATCACAGGCACGACAGGAAATACATCTGTCTACGTCAAGGATAACTCTTTTTTCCCCTTTTGTCTTCATTTTCTTATTCTCGCCTTTTCTGCTCCCGGAGATATAGTACCATTTTCACCGGAATCTCCGAAGAATAATTTCCTGCTCTGTGGATAATGTACCGGAACGGCAATTATATCCTCGGGTATATCAAAAGGTAAATTACCGCAATCTTCAATTTTAAAAACAGAAGAACTGTTA
>CAZRYJ010000033.1:7807-10839 GCA_964604245.1 uncultured bacterium
TATATCAAAAGGTAAATTACCGCAATCTTCAATTTTAAAAACAGAAGAACTGTTAACTGTCTCAATGGTTACTTCACTTCCAAGCGAAAGTTCTTTAATTTTATTAGAATTAATAAATACATAAGGGTCTTGCTTTTGCTCATTCCATTTCATCCTTCTCGTTATTTCTCCACTGCTGTGATGGTAAGGCATTCCAACACCTACAACAGTAAAAGGAAACTTTTTATCGGTCAAAGAAACAGGCTTTTTTATATTTTTTCCTTCCATAAAAGGAATTGGTTTCGCGCCTGAGGCTTTAGCTTTAGCCTTAACTCCGGTAATTTTTGAAAGAAGTTTACTAATAAAATCCCCATCAGATATAGAATCGCCAACCGAAGGAACGCCTTCCCCTAAATTTACTACTTTTTCTTCAAGAGAAATCACCGATCCTTTCTTTTCAAAAGAAAAAGTCGAAGGAATAAGGCACTCAGTTGAATTAGAACTTTTAAAAAAAGATGTGGACAGGACAAAATTTAAATACCCGAAAATATCTTCAAAGTTCGGAATAAACTCAAAGGGGTCTCCACCAAGTACAATGAGACCTTCTATCTTTTTTCCTTTCAAAGTATCCATAATATTTTTATTATTAAAACCACCGATAATTCTTCCCACTCCGAGAGAATTCTGCCCTAAAGGAACAACAGCAAACTTATTCTCGGTAATTTCCGCAATCCTGGAAAGTTTACTAACAATTGCATAAGGATTGGTAAAATGTCCATAAATATTGGAAAAGAGAATTTGCCCGTCTTCCGATTTCTTAAGTGCCTCTGCCATATCCTCCATCTGCACTGCGGAAATACCTGCAGCGCCTTCATTTAATTTTATATTACTTTTACCTTCAAGAGAATCCAAAAGAACCGAAAGAAAATAAGACATATATCCCGGTTTCACTGTAAAACAATGAGAGAAAAGAGAAACTCTACCTTTCATAATATCCAGAGAAAGCAAACGATTGCCTCTTTTACTATTACGAGCATCAAGTATTGGCTTTGCAAGAGTAGGAGAAAGAGAAAAAACATCCCCGAGGATCAACACAAGGTCCGATTCACTCAAAGCGTTAAAAGAAAACTCATTTTTGACAGATAATAAAGCCTCATCTTCAAAAGGAAAAAGTCCCAGCAATCCTGTATTTAAATCTTCCGAAAGTTTTTTCACCAGATAAGCCTCTTCAAGCGTATGATTACCGCTTACCAAAATTGCAATATTGTTTTTCTTCTTAATGATTCTCTTAAGCTCTGGAATACAACCTTCTATTGCTTCATCAATCGAACAAACTTTCCCAAAAAGCTCCGCCTGTTTTAGACGATAAGGAGAATTTAAGATTTCAAGCGTGAAGTTCCCTCTCGGGCATAAACCTCTTTTGCTTTTTTCATCATAATAAAGTTTAAAGAGAGAATCTTTCCCAAATAAAGCGGACCTGTTCGACTCTCTCTTCAAAATAACATCATCCTGAACACTGCAGAATGTACACTTTGTTCTATATTCTTCAACCGAAGACATTTGGATAATCCTTTATATCCGCATAACACATATCAGGTCCATCCTTACAGAGATAATATGGACCGATGTTACACCTTGCACATTTTCCGACACCACAGCTCATTCTCCTGTTCATAGAAAGATAAATTTGTTCCGGTTTAAAGCCGACATCAAGCAACTTAAAAGTAACAAATTTCAACATTACTTCCGGACCACAAGAAACCGCATAGGAATTCGCAATATCAACCCCCATTTTTTGAAGATAATTCTTTTCAAGAAGACGGGTTACAAGACCCACATTTCCCTTCCAATCAGGATGTGGTTTATCAATTGTCAAATTAACTGAAACATTCTTCTTGTTTTCCCATTTTTTATACTCATTTTTAAAACACTGATCGAGCGGACTCTTGGCTCCGTAACAAATATGAACCTTTTTGCACTTCCCAATTTTATCAAATAAAGCGTAAATGAGAGAACGCAAAGGCGCAAGACCCACACCACCACCCACAACCAGAACTTCTTTTCCCGCAAATTTATCCATCGGATAACCCTTCCCAAAAGGACCGCGAAGAGCAAGGGAATCTCCCACTTTAACCTTTTCATGCAATACATCCGTAACCCTACCAGTCTTCATAATAGTTATTTCCATATCTTTAACATCACCCGGAGAAGAAGAAGGAGTAAACGGCGCCTCTCCAACTCCAGGTACAGTCAACTGCATAAATTGACCGGCTTTAAAAGTCAACTTTTTATTCAATTTAAGTGCGTAAGTTTTAATTGTCGGAGTTTCTTCTTTTATATCCTTTACTGTTGCTTCTCGAGGGTAATATATGTTATCCATTTATTTCACCTTCTCTGAATAAGCGCCGGCAAGAACTTCCCGCATATCTATATCCCCAAGGCAATTATCTATGCACCGACCGCATCCGGTGCATTTATATACATTATATCTATCGTGAAAACGAAAAAACTTATGATAAAATCTGTTTTTAAACTGGTCCATATGAGAAAAACGCGGATTCATCCCACCTGCCATTTGGGAAAAACCTTTAAACTGACAGGAATCCCATACCATATATCTTTTATACTGCTCTTTTTTCTTACCTTCCCCGTCAAAAAGGGTAAAACAATAACAAACAGGACATACATTCGTACAGGCACCACAAGAAACACAGGTGCTGCCAAGATCCCAACCAGCATCCGAATCGAAAGTTTTCGAAGCCACTATATCTGGCTTGGAAAAAGCCTCAGCAAAAACCGCGTTGCGTTTCTCCAATTCCTCGGTAACTTTTTTTCTTGCCTTGTTTCTTTCTGCAATTTGATTTTCTTTTACCTCAGGAAGCGAAAGCTCTTGTAGAATCTCACTTCCCACCTCGCTTCCACTCTCAATTAAATATCCCCCATTAATTTCCGAAAGATTGATATCAAAACCTGCTTTAGGAAAAGGAGTATAACCCAGAAGATTACAAAAACAACTATCACGTGAATACATGCAGTCCGAGGATACCAAAATT
>CAZRYJ010000033.1:10939-18028 GCA_964604245.1 uncultured bacterium
AAGATTACAAAAACAACTATCACGTGAATACATGCAGTCCGAGGATACCAAAATTAAGGATTCTCTTCTCTTTTTATAGAAAGGATCAATAAAATCGGGCCCTTCAAGAAAAATTTTATCAAGAATAGAAAAAGAAACAAGGTCACAAGCTTTAAGCCCGAAAAGAACCTTTCTTTCTTTTGCTTCTTTAATATCAATCCAGTTTTCA
This sequence comes from uncultured bacterium, assembly GCA_964604245.1. GTDB lineage: Bacteria > Hydrothermota > UBA3072 > UBA3072 > UBA3072 > JAFGHJ01. The sequence goes on from CAZRYJ010000033.1 coordinate 11,148, forward strand.
CTCGGATAATCCGCAACACAAGATCTAATCGGCAGGACAAATGATTTAAAAGTATCAAAAGCCCTGAATCCGGGAACACGATAATCTCCTATCTGGTCTCTTTGCAATTCCCTAATAAATATCCTGGACCCAGAATTCCTGTTCGACGCGATCTCTGCTTCCATCGAGGCAAAAACCCTGCCATACTTAAGAAGGATCTCCATCAAATTTTTTAATTTTGATTCGCTTAAAAAACAACCATTCATTTTTCCTTTTATACCGCTTTTGTGATTTGAATCACTAAATATGGTATATGTTATACATCAAAAATCATTTGTCAACCCCAGATTTTAATTTTATTTTAATATTTAAAATATATTTATTTTTTCTGCGAAAAAATTAAAAAAAACAACGAGTCATACGAATAACATAACACGGCAAAGCCGTCAAAATATAAAAATCAAAATGGAAAATAATAAATCAAAGTTCAAAAAAAATAATAGCCACGGACTAACACGGATAAACACAGATTAAAAAAAATTGGGGATGGGAGGGGATCTTGTGTTAATCTGTGAAATCTTGTGGTTACTATCTGGGGTTCGGTTTTTTTAAAATATCATTCATTGCAAGCCTTTTGAAGGATTCGAACAATCACAAAAATCTAAAAGGCATTGACAAAATCAAAAAATAACTTATTTTTCATTTCAACTACATAAATGTTTACTGCAAAAGCGTGAATTAAAGGCAAATTTAGGGGAAAATAAAAATTAAACTTATAAGGAGGTCTTATGAAAAAGTTATTATTATTGTTGTTTGCCTTGTTTTTAGTACAGGGCATCTCAGCACAAGTACTCTTTGAAACACTGAATCTTGAATCATTCAGACATCAATCCACCTATATTATCGAAGACGATCTTGACAACGCTATAGACGGAACCGATATTTTTGACGTTAAAGGTGCTCGTATATATACCAACCTGAGCAACCTGGTATCAGGTTTAGAAGAACAGGGTGATAATTCTTATTCCGAGAATACAGTAGTGATCGGCGCCACAAGCCCCATCTATAAAGGTTATAAAATAACTGCATTTTACGGTAATGCAAACTCCAATCAATCCATTTTCTCCTCAAACCTTTTAATTAATGAATGGGATTCTGATGCGAATGATGTTTTTGATCGTTTAAGTTCCGAATACCGGACTTCATCCCAAAGCGGTTCCTCATCCGCTAATACTATCTTGCTTAATATAGGTAAAAAGATGGGTCCGGAGACTGAAATAGCTTTCACATATGAACGTTCGCAAGGCAAATATACTGAAGAATACGAAGACTCTGCATACTTTACCGATACTGACATTAGCAATAGCGATATTTTGGAACTCTGGGACGGATTTTCCACCGTAGAGTATTCAAATTCAACCCCTGTAAACCTTTACTCACTTTCTTACTCCAAACCTTTTAAGGAATGGAAATTAAGAGGGGATGTTTTTTTAATGTCGGGAGGTATGAAAGACAATAACGAGCAGCTAGATTACTGGTTCCAGGATTATGAACCTTATGATCTCCTTACTACAGAAACTGAGCTGGACTCAGCTTTAGTGGATTACCAAAACGAATTTAGTGTTAGTCTGCTTGGCGTTGGTCTACAACTCAGCGATGAAAACAAATACGGGGTGTTATGGGAAGTGGGCGGTAACTTTGGTACGATTTTCGGAAGTGGAGATTACCAGGATCTTGATCACTCCCGTGATGTAACCCAATCCATGATTGGAACAGATGTATCTGTATTTAATGATCTCTCACGTTATAATGAAACAGCCCCGATATCCGTATCCGGTATGAACATGGGTATTAACGGCAGGATGGAGTGGCAAATATCTGAAAATGTACGCTTTGGATTAGGTTTGATAGCTAATAGTTTCTCGCTTACCATGGAATATGACATAGATGCATCGTCCTTGGCTGTTACTGATTACGACGACGGTGATACAGAAGTCAATGACCTAAATGATTATGTTACAACGGCAATCTCCGGAGGGACTCTTATTTACACTGAAGAGCTTAATACGAACAGTATTGTTATTCCTGCAGGACTTGAAGTATGTTTCGGAAAGAACAAGGATTGGTTCATTAGACTTGGAGCTCTGTCAACCGGTTCAAAAGAAGAAATGACCTATACAACTGATATTACCTCAGTACAAAGAGATTCCACCACAACAGTCTGGGGTGACGGTTCCTCTTCAACAACCGTTGCTTCCTCTATAAATTACACTGACAATGAACACACTGAATATGAAACCCAGCAATCCGTAGATTACGTATACGGACTTGGTTGGAAACCTTCACCCAATTTATCTCTTGACCTTATAGGGATGTTTGACCTTGACAATACCGAATTACTATCGACAGATTGGCTTGCATCTTTGAGACTTTCAGCCACAATTAATATATATTAAAAACGTTATAGCTTAAAGATAAAAAACTCCTACTCCAGTTCGAGTAGGAGTTTTTTTATTTACAATAAAACATAAAAATTACAATAACTACAAGTTCTAAATGTGAAAAAATTGTTGTGTGGGTTGGGTTTTAAACAAAAATATAATTCTTTGTTTTCTCTCTGTGTCTCCGTGTCTCTGTGTGAGAAATAAGTTTTTGAGTTATGCGGAAGGGTTTTGTTCTGACTGATGACTAGCGACTAATTACTCTTTGTGTGTCCTCTGTAGGTTTGTGTGGGATTGTCTTTCACTCCAGGTACGGCGACCAGTCAGGGGCATAGGTTATAAGATGCCGAGTGAGTCTACGTTGTCTTGTGCCGTCCCAGTTCATTGTCCATAGTTCATACCGATAAGTCCGATTCGAGATAAATACGATATGTAAGCCGTCCGGTGACCAGGATGGCTCTTCATTATTTCCATCAAAGGTTAGTTGGATGGGCAAAAAATCACTGGGATCGGTCACACAGATTTGCTGGGAATAGTCAGATTGGCGTGAAACATACGCAATTAAACTACCCTTTGGCGACCAGGCAGGTGAGGTATTATAATCACCATGAAAAGTGAGCCTCCGGACATTTCCACCATAAATATCCATAATGTAAATCTGGGGCATACCCGAACGGTCGGAGACAAAGGCAATTTCCCGACTGTTTGGCGAAAAAATCGGGGAACAGTCAACTGCGCGGTTATTGGTGAGGCGGCTTAATTTTCTCATTTTCATATCCAGAATGTAAATTTCGGTATTGCCATCTTTGGAGAGGGTTAGGGCAATCTTTGTCCCGTCAGGCGACCAGTCCGGCGCGTAATTCAATCCCCTGTAAGAAGAGATTGCTCTTGAACTTCTCTTTGTAAGATCAAAGAGATTGAGAATTAAACGATCAATGCTGTAGGTGGAATATAATATCCTTTTACCATCAGCTTCCCAACAGGGAAAGAGATTGTAATTGTCATTTTTTGTAAGCGGCGTAAAGTTATAACCGTCATAGTCAATTAAAGCCAATTCTTTTTTGCTACCTTTCAGGTAAGAAAAAACAATTTTTGTTGAGGTAATGCCTTTTTCTCCTGTAAGCAGCTCAATAATATAATCTGAAATTTGATGGGCTAAGCCTCTCAAATCACCGGAAAGTTGCAAATTCAACTCGCCAATTTTTTCTTTGGATTCAAAGTCCTTGAGGATAATCATCAGGTCTGGCTCGTTCGCTAAAGCCTCAAGCACCACACCATTCTTTTGGGGATTGTTGGCAAAGAATGCGGTATCAGAATAGATTTCAAAATATAATGAATACTCCAGGTCATATCTTACGATAGCCTCAATGTTCTTTACTTTTTTTATGAATTCGGGCGTGCCCTGGGCATCGAATGGCTCAATTAATAAATTGGTTTTGCCTCCTGCGTAATCAGTAAGCCGGAGAAAAACCTCCTGACCGAAAACCATTCCGAACGTCAGAGTAAGAAGAAATAGTACTTTTAAATTAATAAATTTATCAGTAAAAAAATATTCTCTCATCGGGCGGTTAAAAATTCTAAATGGACCTTTAAATAATCATCAGAAAATTCCTGAGGCAGAGGCGGTAGTTTCTTAGCGAGGGCAACAGCCCGAATTGTTGATTCATTATAGATCTCATCACCGGAACCATCCTCCATACGGATATTTGAAATCATACCATCCTTATCCACCTCGAAATAGACGATACTCTTCAAAACCACATCCCTGTCTTTATACGGATTGCTCCAGTTTCGAGCAATTTTGCTCAAGAGAATATTCAAATAATAAGAATAGGTGAATCCACGACCACTGCCAGTATAAATCTGGGGTCTGATATCGGGAAGGCCATCAGGCAATCCCTTTTTTGGAGAAGCTTTTTTCTTGTTTTTTTGACCGCTCTTTTTTGATGACGTCTTCTTCTCCTTTGGCACCGATTTTTCCTCAATCTTTTTGGGTTCGGGTTTAATCTTAAGTTCGGGAGCGCCTAAAATCTTTGGCTGGGGAAGCGGTGCAAGGCTTACTTTATAAACTTCAATCCTAGGTAATGGTTTTAAATTACACTTTGTAGCAATACCAAAAACAGAGAAGATTGTGGTGTGCAGAAAAAAAGAAAATAGATAAAAGCGGTTCATTTGCCTTTAGAAAATTCAGCAACCAACCCCAATTCTCTTACACCTGCCTTTCTCATTTTACCTACAACCTCAATTACAAAGCCATAATCTATGCCTTTGTCGGCTCGAAGATACACGGTTACACCCGGTGGTTTTTTCTTCAAGATTTCATTTAATTTTAACTCAAATTTTCCTAAATCAATCTTTTCGTTTTCAATGAATAACGCTTTATTTCCTCTGATTGTTACTGTAATTCCTTCTTCATCATGAGGTAATGAAGCATCAGTTCTTGGTAAATTTACATCAATTCCAGGTGTCATCATCGGTGCGGTAATAATAAAAACCACAAGAATTGTCAACGCAACATCTACAAGGTTTGTGATATTTAAATCCTGAATCAAACCCCGATCTTTATTGTTCCGTCTCAACCAATCCCCTTTTTAGATTGGCAAATACCTCACTGATAAATTTATCAAGTTGAGAATCTATCTCAATTACACGAGTACGTAAAAAGTTATTAAATATTAACGCCGGGATTGCGACCAAAAGACCATACATGGTAGTAATTAGGGCATCAGAGATACCAGGGGCAACAACCGTGATATGTGCTGAGCCCCGTGCCCTGATCTCCAAAAACGCCTCCATAATTCCCCAAACCGTGCCTAAAAGTCCTAAGAATGGACTTGCAGCCACAATCGTGCCTAAAATCGGTAAGCTATTTTCCAAGGTTTCTATCTCGGTCTCCTTTGTCCGGTCCATCGCCAGTTTTATATTATCAGCCAGTTCCAGTACCTTAAGACTTGTGCCCGATCTAAGGGATTTGAACTCCTCAAGCCCATTCTTTAAAACCCTGCCGTAGGGATTATCATTCAATAAATGTCCGAGATTATACATTTCTTTGATGTTCTTGCGAAACTTAAAACTCTTTAAGAATGCCTGACTTTGTTTCTTTATAAGTCTTAAGTCACGCGATTTTTTGAAAAATATCGCCCAGGACCAGATAGAAAAGAGGACCAGGACAATCATTATAATCTGGGCAATAAGTCCTGATTCAATAAAGACCCTGAAAAGGTTCATTGATTTAACCGGTTCTTTGCCAGTACGGCCTCGGGTGAATTAGGAAATTCTTTTATCACCCTATTGAAATACATTCTTGCAATCTTTAATTCCTTCGCCTCCTCATATATGATACCGATTTTATATAGTGCGATGGGTTTTTTATTGCTCTCGGGATATCCGTTTATCAATTCATTGAATATATTAACCGCATCCTGTCTTTTACCCATCGCATAGTAGCACTCACCAATCCAGTACAGGGCATTATCAGTTAGAGAAGATTCAGGAGCAATTTTCATATAAGATCTGAAACCATCGATTGATTCGTTATAATTGCCCTTAACATAATTCAGATAGGCTGACTCATATATCATCCTTGCTTCAGGACTAACCGAAGAGACCTCGAAGGAATCAGAAACCGCTTTGTTTCCTTTTACCAACTTTTCATTCATCCGCGTCAACTGTGATTCGGATTCATTCAACCTGGTATTGAGCATCTCTATCTTCTCAGCCATTTCCTCTGTTTTGGTATACAAATCTACACGCAGTTGAGTCATCTCCTTCGACTGCTTTGTGGTGTAATATCTTAGACTATCAAGTTGCCAGTTGAAGTTATTATACCGCTGACGGTTGAAACAACCCCCAAGCATTAGAAACAAAAATATAACCACGACAAGCAATTTTAGTTGCTTAGGCATTATGTGTTTTTTAGTGTATGGAGTTTTTTTATTTTACTACAAACTCACATCGACGATTTCTTTCGAGATCGCTCGCATCAAGCGGTTGCTCCTCTCCATAACTCACGGTTGAGAGACGATCAAGTGAAATACCGAGTCCTGAAAGATAATCAAGGGCGGATTTTGCCCTTCTTTCGCCGAGTGCCATATTGTATTCCGAAGTGCCGATTTCACAACAATGACCCTCAATAACCACATTTACTTCCGGATACAGTTCAAGCATATCACCATTCGACTCTAGAATTTCCGCGGCATCAGATCGGATATCGGATTTGTCAAAATCAAAGAAAATTCTGTCCAAAACAAGTTCCGGCTTTTCAGGTTCAACCACCGTAGTTGTGTCTTCAACGACTTCTGGTTCCTCAATCAGCTCTTCCTCTACGACTGGTGCACCGCCGCAACCAACGAACAAAACAACAATCAACAATACTGGTAAAAATAGTTTCAAATAACGCATCCTTGCCTCCTTTTTTTTTAAATGATAACTAAAAACTTACGATTGTCAAGCACCTATCTT
>CAZRYJ010000034.1:0-18009 GCA_964604245.1 uncultured bacterium
GCTGTGATGCGGAGGATATATTATCCAATAAGAGAATAATAGGTTCATCGAAAAAGGTTTTTCCACTTAGTAAACGATATAGCTTACCTGTAGTAACTTCTTTTACGTTAACTCCCGCGGATAAAGCTTTTATCTTAAATTGACTTAAGAGAGCCGTCTTTCCGATTCCTCTTTCTCCGTTTATCCAGAAAATATGAGGTTCGGGAAGACGATTAAGAAAAAAATCAAACTTTTTTAATTCTTTTTCCCTTCCTGAAAATAAAAGAATAAAAGAAGGCTTCCTTTCCGCAGTTGGAGTTCCAAGCGCGAGTTCCCTTTTAACGTCTTCTATACTTTTTAAGCGATTATTAAGGTCTTTTGAAGTCATCCGCTGGATTAAAAGATTTATTTCCCCGGGAACGGAAGGATTTTTTTCTTCAGGAGGAGGGAGTCCTTTTTTTAATTTATTTTCTATTATTTTAGATAGGCTGCCTTTAAATGCTTTTTCACCCGTTAGTATTTCATAAAGTATTATACCGACGGAATAAATATCGGAGGAAAAGTTGGGAGAGTCGGTTAATGCTTCGGGAGCGGCGTAAATGGGAGTTATTATATCGGGGTCATAACCCGGGTCGATAAGTTTAACGTTGTTTTTTTTATCGACAAAGATGTGCGTCGGTTTTAAATCTCCGCATATTATCCCCTGGCAGTGAAGAACGGATAGAGAATCAAGAATTGAAAGAAGAATGCTTTTGAATTTTTCGAAATCGGTTTTTTTTGCAGGGATTTTTTTAAAGACCTGATCGATTGTAGGAAGATTGATTTTTTCCATCGAAAACCCGCATTTTCCGTCATCTTCAAACCACTCGTAAACCGATACAAAATGAGGATCTTTAATTTCGGAAAGAAGCTCAAATTGTCCGCGAAGAATTTCTCTATTTGCATTATCTCCGGTTTTGTATGCAACCTCTCCTTTTGTGTAAATTTTTGCGAAATTTCCTTCTTTAAGAAGGTCAAGTTTATTTAATTCCATTCCCCCCCCGGTTACTTGGTTCCCACGTATATTTATATTATAAGGAAATTCCGACCCCAGGTCAAGAGGGGAATACCTTAATTTTTAATTGGCGAATGAATAAATTAGAGAAATAAGTTAATGTGAAGTCATAAATAATGGAACTATTAAGGGATATTTCAATCTAAAAGTAATAAAATATAAAGGTTATTTTAATATATCTTTTTATTAATATACAAGATCAGGAGGATATATGATTAAAATTACAAAGGTGAAAAATGAATATTTGATCGAGTATATAGATCATTTTAATCACATCGATTATTTTGAAGGCAAAGATTATAATAGTAAAAGTGTTAAAGATAAAATGATCCGGGAGAGAATAGAAGAGGTAAAAAGTAAGCTTGAGAAATTGATAAGTGATGTAAATGCTTCTTCCGGTAATAAATCCTGATTTTTTTGCTGAAATTTACGATTATGAAAGTTTGGTTCTTATTCTTTCCAATAGAGCTTTTGTCTTTATAATACCTTCGTATTCGCTTAAAAGTTTACCTTCATATTCAATTCCCACGTATCCACGATATCCCTCTTACGACAACGATTCGGAGCATTCTTTCGTAGTCAATGGTTGTTTCGTTTTCATTTCTATCGAAGTCATACGATTTTGCGCTAACACCTTTTGCGAAAGGCATCAATTTTTCTACACTTTTGTATATGTTAATTCCTTCAGGGAAATTACCAAAATCAGGAAGAGTTCCTATAAGAGGATTATTTACTTTTTTTATAACTTCGGAAAGCCAGACGGCATTACTCGATAATCTTCCGTGATTTTCTATTATTATGTCTATTTTTCTTTTTCCGGCATATTCTGCAAGTTTAGAAAGACTTTCAACCATCTGTTTTTTTTGTTCCCCAGGAGTTCCATCTCCAAGTGCGTTGACTCGAATAGAGTGACATTCTAAAAACCTTGCAGCGTCAATCCATTTGTAATGATTGAGAACAGCCTGGTTTCTCTCTATTTTAGATTTGGCCCCCAGATTCCCCTCATTGTCACACATTATAAGCAGATTTTTCACTCCCACACTGTCCGATCGATTTTTTAATTCCTTAAGATATTTAATGTCTTTTGCTTTGTCAGGAAAGAATTGATTTACGTATTCTACAGCGTCAATTTCAAATTGATCGCGGGCAATAATAGGAAAATCGAGGTTGGATTCTATCCTATTAGTAAATAGATGTCGGTGCAGAGACCATTGTGCCAGGGAAATTTTAAAAATAGGGGGTTCCTCTTCAGAGTTCTTAACTTCTAAGATTGCACTTTTGGTAATCGGATGATTGACCAGTAGAATGGGTGAATCGCTTAGGGCGTAAATTGCTTTTAAATATTTCATGTAGTTATATTAAAATAAATTAAAAAAAAAGTCAATTGCTATGTTGAAGATGAACACAATAATTCGAAGTTGTCAATTGTGTAGATTTTTTTCAAACACTCAAAAGAGTGTGCACGTTACATATAATAGTTGCAGCAACCACTGCAGATGGGAAGCATGTTGCCTTTAAATAGTTGTCTTCTGATATATTTGGTTTTTTCTCCATTCCAGATTTGAAAAAAACTTTTGCGAGTTAGATCGCCTACCGGGAGGTCGGGGCATATTTCGACCTTAGCTGGTGGTTTAATAGTCGCTGCGACCCATGGAGCAATACATCTACCTCTAAATTTATCAAGGAAATTTTTATCTTTATTGTAATAGTTTTTTAAGTCTGCTTCACTTATGTCCGGAGTAAATCTGATGTTGATTTTAGTATTTGGGTTGCAATTATATAACCTTATTTTTTTGATTAAAGAATCATTGATTTTGAAGCCTTTATTGTCAATAACGGCTCCTTGCCAGTAATGAGGTCTTTTTTTGTAACCTTCAGAGAATCTTTTTAAATCTTTTGAGCTGATTGATAAAAGATGTAGAAAATTTATTTCTTTGAAAAGATTTTCTTGGGCAAATGAGGTTATAAAGTCTTTATCAGTTTCAGTATTTAATAAAGAGTAAAGAGACAATTTGGGTTTTCTTTTATTTTGCCTTTTTTTCTCGTAATTTATTGCCTGAATACCTTCCAGTGTTTTAGAAAAAGCTCCTGGAGTTCTTCTGATTGAGTCGTGTTTCTCGGGTGATCCATCAATTGATATGCTTAATTTATCAACGCCTGAGTGGACAAGTATTTCTGCAAAACTCTTTATTAAAGTTCCGTTCGTAACTATACTTAGATAAAGACCTTTTGATTTTAAATGTGTAATTAAATCTTTTATTTCTGGGTGAAGAAATGGTTCGCCTCCGGTCATATTATAGCGGGGTCTTATATAAATAAGTTCTTTTATGACTTTTTTTGCTATATCAAGAGGTATAAAATTGTTTTCCGATTTAATTTGTTTAAGGAAACACATTTTACAGTTAAGATTACATAGTTCTGTTAAATAGAAGTGAATTGCCAATGGGATTGATGCTCTTCCGTTAGTCAAAGGCGTCAGTTTTTTTGCTGAATATGAAGAAAATTTACCATAGAAGGTGGATGGAAGATTCCAAAAATCTCCCTTTAAACTTTCTTTTTGAAAAAAATTAAAGAGCTGTTTTCTCGATAAAAACGTTGCCATGCAAGAATTATAACCTCCTTCACGGATTTGTCAAGTTTTGTTTTTTTTATAAAAAAAACAGAACACAGAGCCCACACAACACAACACCGAAAAATTTTACCTTTGTTTTCTCTGTGTTTTTTTGTTCTCTCTGCGTGCTTTGTGGCTAAAAAATGGTGGGTTGTGTGTTGGTGCTTTTAAAGATTTGTTTATACAATTTCTTTATTCTTGTTTTTTCTTTATAGCTTAGGACTAAACAGAGAATAGTAAAAGCCAGTAATCTTTGATATAGAATACTGCCCGCTAAGATTGTTAAAGATAATAGAATAATACCGAGACATAAATCTGATGTAAGTATTTTTAAATTATAATTTACCGGAAAGATTTTATCCCCAATTATATAAGAAAATAAAGCAAAGAGAAAGTAAGAAAATAAAGTGGCGATTGCCGCTCCCATTATACCGAAACGAGGAATTAAATAAAGATTAAGCGCGATATTAATTATGAGAGGAGTTAGGGCGATCGGTATTAATAACCCTGTTCTTGATTTTATGTAGAAACCGGCTGTAAAAATTTCTTCAAGACCGAAGAAAATGTAAGAAAAAGCAATGATTGGGACAATTGTTTGCGCTTCCCAGTATTGTTTCGCCACCGCAATTTTAAATATTTCCGGAGTGAAGAATGATAGAATCCCCCATAGTATTAAAGATAGCCGTATAAAAGTTACAGCTGAATCGGCAAAGACTTCTTTTTTGTCAGGGTTTTTGAAAAAGAAGGGAGTCCAGGAAGCACGGAATCCATGAACTATTATACCCATTACAGTGCCAAACTGATATCCAAGAGTATAAATACCTGTTTTTCCCAATCCGAGAATCCATTTTATTATCCATCTATCGATTAAATCCAATCCCAACCATATAATGATACATATTGGTAATAAAGGTAATCCGTATTTTAAAAGCTTTTTTATTTGATTTAAGTTAAATTTTGATGTGAGAAGCCTGCGTATTTCAGGGTAAAGCACAAGGAAAAATAGTGAACTACTTCCAAGATTTCCCAGAATTACTCCACCAACGCCAAACTGAAAGTAAAGGACGAAAAGAATATTAAGGCTAATGTTTACAACAAGTCTAAGAGTATTTATTATAACAAATTTTTTTGAACGGTTTTGTATCCTTAAAACTAATAGAGCTGGTTCGGATAAACTCTCTATCCATATAGTGAGAATGGCGAGAGAAATAAGATAGCTGTCACCCGGCAAAAGAAGGAATGATGCTATCCATTTTGAATATGCAATTAATAAGATTAAAAACAACGAAACGTAAATTAAACGAAAAAAGAAAAATGGGCTGAAAATTTCCTTTTTATTGACGTTTTTTTTAGATAGTTGTTTCATTAAAGCATCGTTTAATCCGAGTGAAAATAAAAGAGTCAATGCGCTGGATAATAAATATATCATAGCGAGTTTCCCATATTGAATGTGAGTGAAAGTATGCGTGTAAAGCGGTATCAAAAAGAACCCAATAGCTTTTTTCAATAAGAATCCGAATCCGTAAATAGCTGATTGACCGAATAGATTTTTTATGCTAGTGGAGTTTGTTTTCAATTTATACGGTTAATAGAATTTTGCTTATAAAAAATCGCAAGATTCTATCTCCTAAATTTTTCTATAAAGCTGATTACGGAAGAAGCCCTGTGCTCCCATACTTGATTTGAATGATATCAATCCCCGGTTTACTTCCATGGGATTGTTTTCGGATTCTTCCTGATTTACTCCAAGGTCCAGGTATTCAAATTTATTTTTCTGTCCCCATTTTATAATTTCATAAAGCAGATAATTGATTGGTCTGTGTTCTTGGTAATCGTAGTCGAGAGCAATATAAAAAGCAAGAAGAGTTTTTTCGTTACAAACAAATATAAGAGAACCGCCCATTAGAATTCCCTCTCTATAAGCTAAAAAGAGTTTAAATTTATTTGGTAAAAGCCTATTAAGTTTTTTTAACTCGTCAAGAGTGTGAGTTACGGAAACATCAAATTTTTCTTTGTTTTTTAGTAAAATTGGATAAAAGTTCTCATAATCATTGCTTAATTTTATTTCTACGTTTGAATTGATTGCTTTTTTTATTGCATTCCTTGAATTCTGGTGGCATATATTTATCGGATCACCGGATAATTTTGATAAGTCTATTACCGAAGTGTACATATTGGCGGAATAGGAAAATCCGTTGTAAAGTAGTACATATTCTAAATTTTCATTCATTCTCTTCGAATATATCATCGGAGGAAAGGTAAAATATACATCTTTTATTCCGTTATCTCGACAGTATTCAAGAAATTTCTTGACGATGATATCCGTTTTCCTGAAACCCATATCGTCCATAACTATTCCTCCGAAACTTGCTCCTGCGGGTGATTTATAAATACCCTTGTCGAGCATTCCGGGTAATAGTGCTGCAATATTGTTTTCTTTTTGGAAAATTAAATGATGAAAGTTGAATCTATTCTCAGGGTGATAACTTAAGAATTGTATTTTATGGAATATTGTGCCGTTATTTGCCTTGTCAACAAAATTGTCCCATTTTTCTTTTAGTTCGTCTCTATATGTTTCTATGATTATATCTTTCATACTCCTCAACCTTCCCGTATCCTGCATCAAGGATTACTTCGGCAAGAACTCTTTCACTATTAAACCTTATCATCCACTCAACTGTTATCCTCTTCAACTCCTCAGCCTGTTCCTCTCGTTTATTTTTCATCTCGGGTCTCCTTTGGCTGATTGTCAATAACTGTTTTCCCTTTGCCATCTAAATCCAAATCAAGTCCCGGGGATATACCTTCAATCAGATTTAGCCTTCTGGTTTCGGAGTTCACTCATAAAATAGTATTGGTATTAAACCATAAAACCGAATCTCCTTTCCCCTCCACAGACAAGTGCGGTCTTATTGTATTTTCCATTTCTTTATCAGGTTTAAATTCTAACATTTTTCCTTCTTTTTTGCTATAACAAAATAACCATTCGGGAAACTTTTCATAGTTCATTTCTTTGAATCAACTTAGTATTCTCAAGCAATATCAAACAACGCAAAAAAATAAGTGAGGTCAAGCCAAGTTGCAATAACAAACAAAACAGCGCAATACTTTTTCTTGCTTTTGCCAATGCTGTTTTCCAGAGATCGTATATTGTGGTAAAGAAATATCCGGTAATTTTTAATTGTACTATTCTTAAATTATATTTTGAGAACATATTTTCTATTTTTAAGTGTGTGTATCGTTGGTAATCAAAAGGTGTGGAATGTATTTTGTAAAGAAAAGGCATCGAAAATATTAGATAACCATTTGGTTTTAGTATTCTTGAAATTTCTAGAATTACTTTTTCGGGATATAGCGTATGTTCTAATGTTTCTATAAGAAGAACGGAATCAATTGAAGATGTTTTTATAGGAAGATCCGTTGCATTGCCAATGACATCTGGTTTATGCTTCATCTCAAAATTAAGAATAATATATTTGCCTAATATTTTCGGTAATGCAAATCCCCCGGTAGTATTTCGTTCTCCTCCAATATCTAAAACAATTCCCTTATTTAATAAATGCGAATTGTTTTTAAGGTTATCGTTTATAAGTTTTCTACGATGTGGATATTTTATTTCATTTATCAGTTTCATTTTTGTTCACTTTTAATTTGAAAACCAATGTTTGGATAGGCAAAACTTTATGGAAGTATATATCTGTAAGCATGGGAGAAAGATTGGCAATAAAGTCAAACACTTTTTTGAACGGTAAACCCTTAAAGCATTCAAATTTTCTTTTAATAATTTCTAAATCAGTGGTGTCGAAAGCAAAATAACTGCAATAAAAACAATGTTCGACCTCTCTATAAGCAGTATAAGAACTAAAATGTGGGATAATTATTTCTATAATCGCACCATCCTTGCCAATTCTTTCTATTTCTTTTAGTAGTTGTACCCTGTTTTGAATATGTTCGAAAACATTATCCATCAAAATATAATCAAAGCTACTGTCTGTAAAAGGAAGTGGAGAAACATTCAAATCCCAAAGGACGTCTACACCTTTATTGGGAATTATGTCCACATTTATAAAATCATTGTATATCTTTTTACCGCATCCAAGATTGAGTTTATTTTTCATTTAAAACTACCATAGTAACATTGCCAAATAAAGTACAGTCAACAATGAAGCCAAGAATAAATAAACAACATTTCCGTCTTTTAAGAGAAATGATACAGCCTTTAAAAAAACCAAATAAAACCCTCCAATCATTAAAACTGTGTTCGTCGATTCTTTAAAGTTTAGTCCTGCGCGCCATAGCTATGTTTGTCCTCAGGAAATTTGCCTGTTTTAACTTCTTCTTTATATTGAATGAAAGCTTTTCGGATTATTCTTTCTAGATTAACGTATTGTTTTGAAAACTTTGGTTTGAAATCGAAAGATAAGCCAAGAATATCGTTTACTACAAGAATCTGACCGTCGAGATTTTTGCCTGCTCCGATTCCATAAACTGGTATTGAAACTTTTGATATAATTTCTTCTGCGAGTTTAATCGTTACTGATTCTAATATAATAGCGAATGCGCCAATTTCTTCAAGAATTTTCGCGGAATCCACGGTTTTTTTGATTTCTTCTTTGTTTTTCCCTATTACTTTGTATCCTGTCTGGAGATAATATTGTGGGTTTATTCCTAAATGTCCCATTACAGGGATACCTGCATTTATCATTGCTCTTATGTTATTTTTTTGTTTTGTCCCTTCCACTTTTACTCCGGATGCGCCTAACTGTAGAAATCTTCCGGCATTTAATATTGCTTCGTTCGGAGTAGTCTGGTAAGATAAAAAAGGCATATCCACAATTACCGGAGAATTTTTAACGCCTTTTATGACGCTCTTTGTAAATGTGAACATATCTTCTATTGTTACGGGAATGGTGGTTTGGTATCCGATTTCACAGGTTCCGGCAGAATCTCCGACAAGAATCCAATCTATACCGCATTCATCGGCAATTCTGGCTATTGGATAATTATATGCGGTTATTCCTACTACGAATTCTTTTTTTTCTTTTTTATCCAGGAGGGTTATTATTGTTTTAAGTTTATCCCCCAATTCTTCCAACCAGTTTTACTTTATTGCCATTGGATATCTCAGTCTTCCCCATGATTGAGGTTATATATCCAGAGGCTGTTTCTTCGCGTACATCTACGATCTGAATTTGCCCAAGAGGGACTATTAAATCTGCTTTTTCTTTATAAATAAGAAATACGTCACCCATTTTAACCGAGCCCATACCGGGTTCTATGAAAATTACCGCAAAAGGTTTTACAATATCTTCCTTGACTTTCAATGCAATTATTCTTCCTTCAAGTTCATAAGTGGTGGGGGTAGCTTGACCTACAATAACCTCCGGAGAAGTATATTTCATGATGTGGTCGCCTTTCTTTATTTGTTCGTAGGATTCAATTACTTTAGCTGTTGAAAGCTTTTCCCCTGCTTCCAGGATTTTTAACAAGCCTTTTATTCTTACTATATTTCCGTAACCGCCTACTCTTTTATCCCACTTGAATATAACGTAGATATCTTCATCGTTAATACCATCAGAAGTTCCCCTGTTTACTTCTACATCATCGCCGAGTGTAGTAGGAGAGCCTTTAAATACAGGGATAGGTTGTATGAGTTTACTTATCCGACCTATACTGATGCTTCTATCTTTAGTTATAAATCCGGCCAGAAGAGCTGCTTTCTTCGTGAAAGCATAATCTTCTGCTTTGACAACAGAGAAGAGTATTGCTTTCTCATCTCCAATTTCCATTGTACTTCTTGTTGCTCTTGATTCTTCTTGCAGTTCGCTCTTTGTACCTCTTATTTCTTTTACAAGACCTTCATCAACGGGCAGGGTCGCAGTTTGTTCTTCCGGAACGTTAGGTATTACAAATACTTCTCCCGGATAAATCCAGTGCGGGTCCGCAATAGAATCTTCATTTGCTTTATAAATAACTGGCCATAGAAATGGATCATTGTAATAATAACCGGCAATGTCCCATAAGCAATCTCCTTTTACAACAGTATGTTTTTTGTATTGAGCGACTAAAATGATACTGGTAGTTAAGATGATAGAGATAATAAAAATAAATTTTTTCATTTTTACTCCTTTTCTTTCACATATTTTAATTCAAGGTCCTGAATTATATTGTTTAAATATCCTTCCTCTTCCATATCTAGATTGCCTTTTGTTTTGTCTCTAAGTATTATGAGAGAATCAATAAGATACTCTGCCATCTCGATATCCTTGTTCTTTTTTCCGGTAGTTGGATCTTCTGCTAATCCCAGGGAAATGTATGATCCGGTAGCCAAACGCAGGATTATAGAAAGGAAAGTTGCTTTTTCCAATTTTTCTGATTGCTTTTCTTCTTTTTTGTTTTTTTGTTTACTGCTCACTTTCTTTACTCCTTCCTATCTTGACCAGAAAACCCTGAGGACTTTTTGGTCTCCAGAGAATTTATATTCGATCGCTTCTTTACATCCTTGTTTCTCCTTTTGTAGATTTTGTCCATCTCTTTAATTCTCCTTTGTTGTTTAATAAAATGGGCGAAAGAGGATTTGAACCTCTGACTTCCTGCTTGTAAGGCAGGCGCTCTCACCAGGCTGAGCTATCCGCCCTTTATTTTTATATTAATTCTTAGGCATTGATTTGTCAAGGTCTTTGAGGATTTATTGGTACGCAGATGAACGCAGATTTTCTGGATTGCCCCCTCACATCCCCAGATATTTTTATTTTTAAAAAACAAAATAAAATTGGGGGGTGTTGGGCTTTGTGTTCTCTCTGTCTTTGTGGGAGGTTAATCTGGTGTTTTGGGTTGGGGTTTAGTAAAAACAACAAAAAAAATCCTGTTTATCCTGTTTAATCTGCGTCCAATTATTGGGGTGGGGATTGGGGCCTGCGGCCTGTGTTCATCTGTGGTTAAACTTTTTCTTACCTTTTTTTCCTCAGTACAGTTTTATAGAAATTTTCGGTTTTTTTTGCGATGTTGCTCCAATCATATTTTTTTGCGGTTTCAATACCTGTTTTTTTAATTTTTTGCCGCTTTGAATTATCTGTCAGAAGTGAAATTGCTTTATCTGCGAGTGATAATGGATTGCCTTTTTTAAATAGCATTTCTTTGTCCGGTATTACTTCTCTGTATCCGTTTATGTTCGAAGCTATTACAGGTGTACCGCATGCCATAGCTTCCAGAAGAACAATACCAAATGTTTCACCAAATAGAGCGGGTGAACAGTAGAGATCGGCGCTGCGATAGTATACCGGAACCATTTTATTTGGGAGCATTCCTTTAAAAATAATGGATTTTCTTAATGTATGGGGAATATCTTTTGGCGGAATTCCTTTTCCTGCTACGATAAGTATTACATTGGGTAATTTTTTCTTTATTAATGGAAAAGCCTTTAGCATAACTGATAAGCCTTTTCTTGGATCTAATCTTCCTAAAAATAAAATGATTTTTTTATCGGGAAATTCCTTTATTTTTTCTCCTTCAGGGCTAAAGCGCCCCGTGTCGACTCCATTGGCTATAATTTTGTAGTTGCCTTTTGGAAAATGAGGGTAAATTTCTTTAAATGCATGATTAGATACGCATATTGAACCGTCTATTTTTTTCGAGATGCGGGTAAATAAAAATTTTGAAAGTTTATAATAATTAAAACCCGAAAAAGCAGTATGAAATGTTGCAATATTTGTAGAGTTAGAATACCTCAGAGCTAAAAAAGGAAGGTTAGGGGCAAAAGGGCCATGTGTGTGGATAATATCGAAGGAATTACTATTAATAAATGTTTTTACTTTTGAAAAAAGCATTGGAGAGAAGGTCCAGTTCACTTCACTTTTATTGGCGTGAAAGCTTATCCTGTTTCCAAGTCTTGTGACTTCTTTGTTTTCTTTTGCTTCAGGGTGTCCTCCTGTTAGAATATGTACATCATTACCAAGTTTCCGAAGAGCTTTTGAAAGATGATGAAGAACTTCGCTGACTCCCCCAGGATCCGGGTAGTAAGAATCAGATACTTGAAGAATCTTCATCAGAGGCAACTGCCGTTAATATAGAAGACGGATCGAAATCTACCTCGTTGAAAGATAGGGCTCTAATGATTGTTGTTTCTTTTGGGGTGTCCTTTGAAGCTTTACCTTTTCTCACTATTGCAACTTCTCCGTCCGAGATCATTACCCCTTTCATTCCTCCCTTCAGAAGGACTATCGATCCTGGTGGATATATTCCCATTATATCGAGGAATACTTTGACTAAGGAGGGATCGTAGATCTCGTTACTTTTTACAATGTATTTAAGTGTTTCAAAAGGACTTCTTACGTTCTGATAGATTCTGGGGGTTGTCATTGCGTCGTAAGAATCAACTATCCTGATAATGCGGGCAAAAAGAGTGGGTTTTTTTGTACTGATATCGGGATATCCGGCCCCGGAATAGTCAATATGATGCTCTAGTATACCGCGAAGTGCAAAGACTGGTACTTCTTCTACTCCTTTTAGGAAAATTATTCTCTCGGCGGAAAGATAAGGATGCTGCTTGATTTTTTCGTATTCAATATTGGTTAGAGTATCCGGCTTGTTCAAAATATCACCGGGAATATCTATCTTTCCAAGATCATGGAATAGCGCTGCTATTCCAAGTTCAAGCAAATCTTTTCTGGAAATGCCCAGCTCAATACCCATTGCAATCGATAGTATGCAGACATTCGCGGAATGATTAAAAGTATAGGAACCTATATCTTTGATTATTGTTAAAGCGATGAGATAACTTCTTTCCCTGAAAAGCAGTTCTGAGAATTTTCTTACTATTCGGCGGGCTTCATAGATGTTTGATTCTTCTTCAATAGCAACTTTTTTCAAATAACTGACGGAATCAAGAAGGGTAGAAAGAGCTTCTTTTCTTATAGAACGTAAAATACCGTCTTTTTGTTTTGAGTCTTCTATACGTGCTATTTTTATAGATTTAACCTCTTCTTTCGTTAAGCTTTTAGAGATTTTATCAAAAGAGTGTTTTGATGTGGCAAGATGTGAGCCCAGAGTGCATAAAAAGGAGACAATTTCGTCAAGTTCTGGTAAATTGAGGAATACAATTGACCCGATCGATAGAGTTTTTAAATCATGGATCAAGGATCTATACCTGCCCATTATACCCATTTCCACTATTGCTCTCTCATCATTAAAGAATAGATGATTTTCGGAAATGGATAATTCTATTTTATTGAATTCTTTAAATAGTTCTGATAAAAATTGATGGGTTTTTTTGGCGTGCTGATAGAGTGTTTGACTCTTTGTTTGGAAAACCCGGGCAATATGGATTGAAGATGAAAAATATAGAATAAAGTTTCTGATATCAGTTTGTTTCATGATTTTTCAAAATCTTTTCAACTGTTGCTTTAAGATATCTTGAATTTCTGTATCGTGTTATAATATCGATAGCTTTTTCGTCTTTTACGTTAGATAAAGCCTGGATGGCCATTTTCTTGATTTCACATACCTTTTCATTAAATAAGTGTCTTTTACGTAGTATTGTGTTGAATATTTTTATTGTGTCATCGGTTGTAAGAGTGGAAAGTAATTCAAGCAGTTTTTTTATTTCTTCATTCGGAAGACGCCAGAATTTTTTAGATAATATCCAGTCTCTGATAATTTCGAATTCATCCGGAGTCCATATTGCTTTTAATTTCCCAAGGACTATAACTCTTACGGAAGAATCAGGATGATTTAAATATGATATAACATCTTTCCTTGATAAAAGGGAAAAGAGGGTTTCTTTTACTTGAGGCAAATTCTTTTTATCAAACAGTTCTTTTAAACAGGGAATAAAGTATGGATCTTTTAGTTTTTTTATGATGGATAGTAAAACAGAGAAGGTTTTTTCTTTGGAGTTAAGTAGACGAACTTCGAGTTCTTCTCTGTGATCGGCAAAGATATTTTTCAGTAAAGATACAATCAGGTCTTTTACAATAAAATCACTTGTGATTTCCAGTTCGTTTATCAGTGCATCTACTCCTTTGATACCTACGTATTCAAGGAGTTCAACCGCTTCTCTCTTTATTCTGTTTGAACCGGATGAGGTTAAAGCATGAAGGTATAATTGTAAAGCTGCTTCAGAGGTAATGATTTCTTTTATTTTGTCTTGAATTTGAGTGAGTTCTTTTTTACTCTCATTGAGACTTTCAATTAATTTTTTTGTTTGATATAAAGCAGAAAGATTGCCCGCAGATAAAAATTTTGGAATAGAATCTTTAAGTATTGAGTATAGGCTTTTTCTTTTTCTATGGATTTGTTCATATGCGAGAAGGTCTTTAATGCTTTCAATAAGCAAGAAAGGAGCACGTTCTCTATCTATTGAAATCTGTGGTTTGTAAATTACTCCAAATTTCTGTTCATCTTTTTGGGTAGGGTCCTTTTTCTTTACTTTTACAGGGAGCACAGTGAGCTGGTTGCTTTTCATTTCCGATGGTAACTTTATATCTTCGTATTCATTAAGTTCTTTAGCTTTTTCGACAGCTTGATAGATTATGTGAGGAAATTTTGCCTCCCAGAGATCTTCCACCAAGCCCACTGTAGAAGAATATTCTTTGTTGGCTATAATTGATACTAATGTCTCAAGTTCTTCTTCGCCGATTCCTTCAAGAAATGTTAAGGATATTATACCGTTGCGGTACAGAAAAAGAGGAATTGAGGTTAAGCGTTTTGGATCGGAATGTAACACTTTTGAATCATTCATGATTTTATCTTCGTCAATTAGTAAAACTATAGGACCTAATTCTTCTTGGACTTTCTTGAGGTCAGCAAGACTTTTTTCTATAAATTCCTTTGTTGTATCAGATACTTTTTGATATAGCTTGTGATTTTTTATTGACTTTATGAAATAATTTACAAATAAATCCAAATTTTTCATTGATTTAATTTTACTCTAACATTGAAAAAATTCAACCCCCTAAGACAAAAAAATTAACCACAGAGAACACGGAGAATTTGATTATGGTAAAAAAGAAAAAACACCGAGAACACAGAGAAAAAAATAAAAAAGAAATGGCCACGGATGAACACGGATTAAAAAAATATTTTGTTGTTTTAATAGAAACAGGATATGTGATGGGAAGGGTATCAGTGTTCATCAGTGTAAATCAATGGCTAATTCAGATGTGGTGGGTTGGGTTTTGAACAGCAAAAAATCCTGTGGTAATCTTGTGTAATCTCGTGGTTAAATTTCGTTGTTATTCAACAATACGAATTGCTTGGGGATCGGATGTGGTAATTTCAAGCCCATATTTTTTGTGGTCAATAAGTTTCCCTTGCAGTTCTATTTCTCTGTTGCTTAAATCCTCAAGGTTAAATCCTGTGTCTTTTAATTTTTTCAAGCCCTCTTTCCAGAGTAAGAAAGTAAGCTGGTCTTTTCCTTCCCCGAAATCTATGAAAAGGTGCCCGGATCTGGAAACGTTCCAGTTGGTAGGTCTTCCTGAAATAATTACCCATTCTCCTATATTTTTTTTCAGCTCGGGTAAATCATATGGATTAAGCCCAAGAGGTTTTTTTAGAGTTTTACCCCTGGTCCAAAGTTCTGCAAATTTTTCTGAAAACTTACGGGTTAGTTCTTCACTTACTTTTATTATAAGAAGATTTTCATCATTTAGTTCCTCTGCCGAGTGAGTCCAGTTGTAGGAACCGGTTATCAAAGTTTCATTATCTATTATTGCAAATTTGTCATGCATTATTCCTTGATGTTTATCACCATATGATTTATGGGTATTGTCCAGTCTGACTTCTACTTTTCTCTCGCTTAAGAAGTGATGTTTTGAGTATTCTATTTCTTTTGCGCTTTTTGCGTCGAGAAGGACTCTTACTTTTACGCCTCTTTCTTTTGCTAAAGTGAGGGCATTCGATAATTCCCGGTCTGTTAGTATGTACATTGCAACATCTATTTTTGTTTTTGCGTTTTCTAGTTCTTTTAGAATTGCGTCACGTGCTCCACCATTTGGGCTAAAAAAAACTTGAACGGATAAGGATATTATTAGTAATAGCATTTTTTTAAACATCCCCCTCTAATTTTTTGAGGGGGATGTTTAAATCAATTAAACTACTCCGTATATTAGCTGTAAAAGAGCCCGATTACTCCGGCAATTATCGCAAGTATGCCAACAGGTACAGCTAATAGAGTCATCAGATTTTCGAGTTGCTTTTCGGTTTCCTTCTTTGAAGGTATAAGTTTTATTAAGTCAAGTATTAATACTGAGCCAGCAGCAATACCCATAATTCCCTGAAAAGTTCCGGTAGCTCCATGTGCTCCCCAGAACCCAAGACTGGTAAGTATAACAACAATACCGATGGGTATCTTAAGAGCGTAAAGTGCCTTGACAGAGTTTTCCAGTTTTTTGTTAACCTTTTTGATGAGGTCCATTATTAGTATTAAGCCTCCCAAAATTAAAAATTCCATACGATACCTCCTTTACTTTTTTGTAGGTTTTTAAGGTTTATAGCCATTTAACATTTAACTCTCTGTTCGCTTTTGCTTCGTTGAGTCGTCCTACGGGAGTTTTATAAGGACTTTTTTTTAACTCACTCGGTGTTTCTTCTGCTTGTTTTGCTATTGTTTTCATTGCATTGATGAAGTTATCTAAAGATTCTTTTGATTCTGTTTCTGTGGGTTCTATCATCATAGCCTCTGAAACAATGAGGGGAAAATAAATTGTTGGAGCATGATATTCCATATCTAGAAGGCTTTTTGCTATGTCAAGTGCTCTTATTCCGTTTTTTTTGAATCTGGAAGCGGAAAGTACAAATTCATGCATGCAATTTTCCTGATAGGGAATATCGTAATTTTCTTTAAGATGGTAAAGTAAATAGTTTGAGTTTATAATCGCCTGTTCTGTTACGGAGCGCAGACCGTCTGCACCTAACATTCTCATATATGTGTAAGCCTTTACTATTACGGAGAACGCTCCATAGAAGCTTGAGACTTTTCCGATTGAATTTTTGAGCTTCCAGTTGAATTTGTACTTTTTTCCGTCAAATTCGATTGTAGGTACAGGTAAAAATTCCGAAAGATGTTTTTTTACTGCTAAGGGTCCGCTGCCCGGACCTCCTCCTCCATGTGGAGTGGCAAAAGTTTTATGTAGATTAAAATGGATTATATCTACGCCAAAATCCCCGGCTTTGGTTGTACCTAAAAGTGCATTAAGGTTTGCTCCATCCATGTAAAGGAGAGCACCGCTTTTATGGAGTATGTTCGATAGTTCCTTTATGTTGGGCTCAAAAACTCCCAGGGTATTAGGGTTGGTAATCATAAGAGCTGCCACTTGTTCGTTCATCGATTTTTTTAGATTTTGGGGATCTAAAATTCCGGTTTTATTGGATTTTACTTCCTTTGTTTTAAATCCGGCTCTCCTTGAAGATGCAGGATTTGTACCGTGTGCTGTATCCGGAATCAGTACTATTTTTCTATTTTCTTTTTTTAAATTGAAGTAGGCTCTGGTGATTAAAAGGCCGGTTAGCTCGCCGTGAGAACCGGCTTCGGGTTGAAGGGTGATTGAATCCATTCCTGAAATTTCTTTTAAAAATTCTCCGAGGTCAAACATTATTTTAAGAGCGCCCTGTATTTCACTTTCAGGCATTTTAGGGTGCAAGTTTGAAAGTCCTGAGAGATTTGCCGTATCTTCGGCTATTTTTGGATTATATTTCATTGTGCAGGAGCCGAGAGGATACATTCCTTTGTCTACATGGTAGTTCATTTCAGATAATTTTGTAAAGTGTTTTACTGCTTCCCTTTCGGGTATGGGGGAGAATTGCATCGGTTTTTTTCTTGTCTGGGAGGATTTGAAAAAATTCAGCAGAGGTTTTTCTTTAATGTCAAGAGCAGGAGTATAATTATTCTTTTTTGAACATTTATGTTCACAAAGCAATTTCATATTCGTAATATTATTAGACTAATAGTTTTTGTCAACTGTTAAAATTGTACAAGCCTAACCCTCCGAATTTCTACACCAATCCAGTAAAATTCTTTTATTACAAGCTTCATAGGAGATTTTACACAGGAATAACTTACTTTTTAATATTAGAAAGATTAAAGGTATTGCCGTCCGATAAAGACGTGGTCAATTTCCCCGGCGAGGAAATTGCCACTCGCCTCTCGGGTTCGCTCCTTTTGAAACGCAAGCATTTCAAAAGACCATGCCCGCTCACCCTCCGAGAGCGCTTTCCTGTACGGCAATGCCTTTAATCCTTAAGGATGAAATTTATGTGAGAATATGTTGGGGGGATGAATTTAATAAAAACAATTAAAATGGGTTGGGTTGTGGGCTCTGTGTCCTCTGTGTCTCTGTGGTTATGAGAAAAAGTCAACCCTATTACTTAT
>CAZRYJ010000035.1:0-16945 GCA_964604245.1 uncultured bacterium
TTAAAGTTCATTATATCTTTTCGATTCCATTTTAGTGGTTTTATTTGATTGTAACGCTTTAGAAGTGTTTGTCAAGCGTTGCACTGTGTGTGATCAATGCCACATTCTATGGTACTGGTTTACCCACCCAAAAAAGGAAATCTCTATGCCCTCAGTGTGTTGTTTCTGTATTCGCAATGTATTTGTAGTGCTGTCAGTCAACTTTTGGTTTACGGGGTTAAGTGAACCCGGCACTCGGAACTTAGAACATGAAACTATATGCAGATACCTTTTCCCTTGACTTCTGTTGGATAATTATTAATTTCAGGAAAACTTATGGAATATTCAGATGTTGGAATTGTAGGCGCGGGAAATTGGGGGACGACCCTTGCTTTATGTCTCAAGAAAGAGGGAGCAAAGGTTACGCTTTTCGAGCCCGTTAAAGAGAGAGTCCTAACTTTAAGCAAATACAGGGAAAATAAAGAATTTCTGCCGGGATATAGGATTCCCGAAGATGTCATACTTGCTGCGAATCCAAAAGAACTTATAGACAGATCAGACTTTGTGTTTTTTGTTTTACCCAGTCATATATTAAGAGAAATCTCGGATGTTTTTGGTGAATATATCGATGGGGATAAGGTTATCGTGAGTTTCACAAAGGGTGTAGATCCGGATGGTTTGCAGAGAATGTCCGAGATTATAGAGGAAGAAATTCCATCTCAGAGGGGAGAAGTTGTTGTTGTTTCCGGACCTTCGATTGCAAGGGAGGTCGTTAAAGGAGTTCCTACTTCCCTTGTAGCCGCCTCGGCTAATGCGCAGAAAGCAGAAATGGTCCAGGAGATACTTTCAAGCGATAAAATAAGAATTTATACCTCCTCCGACATTGTGGGAGTTGAACTTGGCGGAGCTTTTAAGAACGTTTACGCTATAGCTTCAGGCATATGTGATGGAATGGGACTTGGAATGAACGCGAAAGCTGCTCTTATAACAAGATCAATGGCAGAACTTTCCTTGTTGGGTGAAGAAATGGGTGGTAAGGGTGAAACTTTTGCCGGACTTTCAGGTTTCGGAGATCTTATCGTTACTTCCTTTTCGCATTATTCGAGGAACAGGACTGTAGGAGAGAAATTGGGAAGGGGTGAGAAATTAGATGATATCATTTCAGAAATGGTAGAAGTTGCGGAAGGTATTAGAACAACTGAGTCAATTTGTAAGCTTTCCGATAGCTATGGGGTGAGTATGCCTGTTGCCATGGAAGTACATTCTGTATTATACGAGAATAAGAGTCCTTTTGATTCAATGAAGGATTTAATGAAAAGAGAATTAAAAAGGGAGAGGAAAAAATGAAGAAAATGTTTTATACAATTAAGGAGATCTCTGATCTCTTGGGCGAGAATGAGTCGACTTTGAGATTCTGGGAGGGAGAGTTTAAGGATCTTAGACCAAGAAGAAGCAGCGGAGGGAAAAGACTGTATTCCGACGCTGATATTGAGTTGTTGGAAAAAATAAAATATCTGTTACGAGAAAGAAAATTCTCCATCGAAGGAGCAAGAGAACACATGAGTGGTAAGACGGAAGAGCTGGATTTGATAGGAAGGTTAGAAGAAGTGAAGAGGGTGCTTGAATGAAGGAGTTAAAGTTAAAAAACGCTCTTATATCTGTTTATAATAAAGAAGGTATGGTTGAACTGGCTCGCGAATTAGATAAGGAAGGGGTAAATATCATTTCAACCTCCGGAACACACGCAAAGCTGGCAGAAGAAGGCATTAAAGCTACTAAAGTTGAAGATATAGCTTCAAGTCCCGAATTGCTTGATGGAAGGGTAAAAACATTACAGCCTGAAATTTTTGCGTCTATTCTCGTAAATAGAGATAAAAAAGAGCATCTTGACCAGTTGCAAGGGTTAAATCTTGAGCCGATAGATATTGTTGTGGTCAATCTTTATCCGTTTAAATCAGGATTGGACAGGAATCTCTCTAATGATGAAATGATAGAGTTAATTGATATCGGTGGAGCCTCTTTGCTTCGTGCCGGTGCCAAAAATTATAAGAGTTGTCTGGTTTTGTCGGATCCTTCTGATTACGAAATTTTTATCAAAGAATTTAAAGAAGGGAAAGGTGTTATTTCATTGGATTACAGAAAAAAACAAGCGGAGAAGGCTTTCCGGCAGCTTTCCTTTTATAATAAAATGATAGCGGATTATTATGTAAAGTCGCTTGGGGAAGAAAAAGAAGAATTTCCCGATTTCTTGTCTCTTGATTGTAAGAAAATGATGGATCTTCGTTACGGAGAAAACCCGCATCAGAAAAGTTCGGTCTACAGATTTACGGACGATAAAGTAAGTCTGGTAGATGCCGGGCAGCTCTGGGGCAAACCCATGTCTTATAATAACTGGATGGATACCGACGGAGCCCTTGGCGTTGTATCCGAATTTAACGAGACCTGTGTAGCCATTATAAAACATGCTGCTCCCTGTGGAGTAGCTGTCGCAGACAATGTTTTAGACGCGTTTAAAAAAGCTCAAAGTTGTGATCCTCTTTCCGCTTTTGGAGGGATTATCGCTTCCAACAGAGAAATCGATAAGGATACGGCAAATGCGGTTCATGAGTCGTTTTTTGAAGTTATAATAGCTCCGGGTTATACGCAGGATGCTCTTGCTAAACTTAAAGAAAAAAAGAATTTACGTATATTACAGGCTGATTCCGGTCTTTTTTCTCCTCTCGATTATATGAAATGTTTTCCCATTATCGGAGGGGTTCTAATTCAGGAAAGTGATGCGGTTATCGAACCAACTTCGGGATGGGAAGTTGTTAGCGAGAGAAAGCCGACTAAAGAGGAATTGAAGAACCTCGATTTTGCTTGGAAAGTAGTGAAATGGGTTAAATCAAATGCGATTATTCTATGTAAGAATATGCAAACAATTGGGATTGGAACCGGACAACCTTCCCGGATTGATTCGACGGAAATTTCTGTCCTTAAAGCAAAAAAGCACGGTCATGAAACCAGTGGTTCGGTTCTGGCTTCTGATGCCTTTTTCCCATTTAGAGACTCAATCGATAAGGCGAAAGAGGCAGGTGTGACTGCCGTTGTTGAGCCGGGTGGATCGATCAGGGATAAAGAAGTAATTGAGGCAGCAAACGAACACGATATAGCGCTTTTGTTTACAGGTAAAAGACATTTCAGGCATTAAAATTAGATGTATTAATAATGACAAACAAATTAAAAAAGGGGAGGATAAATTATGAAAACAATGTTGATATTTTTAGTTATTGTTGTTTGTTCACTTATAACAGGTGTTTGCTTTGCGCAGGATGATGTCTCCGCAAAGATTACCCCGGCAGCCATAGATGCCCGTATAGCTGAAATCAGGATGGGCGATATTATCGTAAAAACAAAGCCGGGTGCAGACGTTAAAGTCGAGCAGGTACGGCATGAATTTTTATTCGGTACCGCTATTACTGATGATTTAGCGGAAAAATCCGGAAACGCCATGTCGGATAAAGACAGAAAGATGTTCTTGAAAGTTCTTGAGGAAAATTTCAACTACGCTGTGCATGAAAATGCCTTAAAATGGTATGATACAGAAGTAGAATATAAAGTCGTTGATTATTATCTGGCGGATAGAATATATGAACTCTGTAAGGAACGTAACATACCCATGCGGGGTCACTGCATGTTCTGGGCGAAAGATAAATACATTATGCCCTGGTTAATGGAGCTGGATAATGACGAGCTACGCGCAACGGTCGCCCGTCGTGCGACTGACGTTGCAAAACATTTTAAAGGTCGGATTGATGAATTTGACCTTAACAATGAGATGATTAATGGGGATTTCTTCCGGCGCCGTTTGGGGTACGGTATCGTAAGTGAAATGGCATGGATGGTTAAAGCGGCTAATCCAAATGCCAGGTTATATATGAATGATTACGGGGTTCTTGTTGAAAGAGGTTTTAATACCGATTCTTATATAATGCAAATCGAGAATCTTCTGGCAAATGGTGTACCTGTCGATGGGATTGGATGTCAAGCGCATTTTGTTACTTCCGATAAAAACGATTCAACCGGTAAAGCCGTTACCACTTCCGGAAGGGTTCAGAAAACTCTCGATAAACTCGCAAAGTTCAATTTACCGATCAAGATTACGGAATGCCTTGTTTCTGCCGATACCGAAGAGGGTAAAGCGGAGGAACTGCGAAGATTTTTCCGGATTTGCTTTGCGCATCCCAGTGTTGAAGCAATTGTTATGTGGGGCTTCTGGGAAGTTGGGCACTGGATTCCCCAGTCGGCTATGTGGAAAAAGGACTGGACTCCAACGAAGCAGGCTCTTGCGTATCGCGACCTTGTTTTTAACAAGTGGTGGACTAAAGTTTCCGGGAAAGCCGATAAGAAAGGTATATATAAAGCCAATGCGTTTTATGGTGATTATTTAATTACCTCGGGCGGAGAGACAAGGAAAGTTACCCTCAGAAAGAAAGACAAATCCATAGAGGTGATTTTTAAATAACGGAGATATTATATCTTGCCGAGTTAACTTGCAATAGAATTGGTATACCTGCCGGTGATAGATATTGGGAGTAAACTTTTGTTATTGGACTCAAGACTTTCTTTTAAAATATGGAGGTTTATATATTTAATAATAGGAATACACAAATGTTGAAAGCTATAGGGAAAGGCTCTGTTCAGTCCGAGCAACCGCATTCCAAACGATATTTAGTGAGCGCTGGATTTACCGGGTTGATTAAAACAATCTCAAAACTAAAAATTCTTTTCATATTAACATTTACTATTTATTTGTTTGCTGATTCGATTTCGGTCATTGTTGTGGGCGACATCATGATGGGTTCCGATTACCCCCTCAGGAATCTTCCGCCAAATAATGGGCAGAAGCTGTTCAAAAACGTTAATTCCACATTGATGAATGCTGATTTAACGTTCGGCAATCTTGAGGGCACCTTGCTGAGGGGTGGGGTTTGCACAAAAGAAGTTAAGAAAGGTCTCTGCTATGCATTCAGGACACCGCCTGAATGGGCAGTAAACCTGGTTGATGCGGGTTTTGATTTTTTGAATCTGGCAAATAATCACATGAACGATTTCGGCACAGGCGGCATTAACGGGACTGTTAAGGCACTGACTGATGTCGGCTTGCAATACGGCGGCAGTTATAAGAAGGTAGGGCAATTTAATGTAAAGGGTACCAGGGTTGCTATAGTTTCTTTCTCGACGTCGCCCAACACGAATTCTGTTTTAGAAATTACAAAAGCCCAGCAAATAGTCGCCGAGCAGGCTAAGCTTAATGATATTGTTGTCGTATCATTTCATGCTGGTGGAGAGGGACTTAAGTCTTTGCATACGCGTGATACCTTTGAATATTTTATGGGCTCCCCAAGGGGCAATGTCGTTGAATTTTCTCGAGCGGTTATTGATAGTGGTGCGGATTTTGTCTGGGGGCACGGCCCTCATGTACCCCGTGCAATTGAGATGTACAAAGATCGGCTTATTGCCTACAGCCTCGGTAATTTCTGCACCTGGGGCTTTAATCTTGTTGACGAACTTGGTTATGCTCCAATCCTCAAAGTGGAGTTGGATTCATCCGGTGTTTTTCAAAAAGGTGATATTTTTTCGGCAATTCAGGGAACATATAAATCTCTTGAACTTGATTCTCTAAACCGGGCAGCGAAATTAATCAAAAGGCTGTCTGAAGAGGACTTTCCGCAATCGGCACCTATTATTGTGGATAATGAAAAAATCTATCCAAGGCAATAACGGTAAGTGTTTAGATGGGGAGGAGAATTTTCTTATTATGAAGACTAAATATAAAAATAGATTGTATTTTTGTATTTATTTGATACTCGTTATGGTTGTTGCGCTTAAACCGCTTTACGCAGAGAGTCCTTTCAATATTCATGTCTGGGAAATGAAGGAAGTTATTCTTAAGGCAGAGAAGAATTATGATAACTATTATAGGGATGTGCAATGCTGGATAGACCTTAAGGGTCCTGATTTTTCCAAAAGGATTTATGGTTTCTGGGATGGAAATAATGTTTTTATTGTGCGTTTTATTGCAACTAAGCCGGGCAAATGGAAATGGAAGAGCGGTTCAAACCATAAAAACGATAAAGGACTTAACAATCATACAGGGGAATTTAATGCCGTTGCCTGGACCCGGGAAGAAAAACTGGCTAATCCTAACCGTCGCGGGTTCATTCGTCCAACGTCTAACGGTCATGCATTACAATATGCTGACGGAACCCCCTTCTTTATGATAGGTGATACCTGGCTTGCGGGAAGTACCTGGCGGCTGCCTTTTAGGGGTGTTGCCGGTGCGGAAAATTATGTTCCTTCTCCCGGTATCGGTTTTGAAGATGCCCTAGCCTACCGCAAAAGACAGGGATATAATTCCGTTAGTATGATTGCCTGTTTTCCGGATTGGGAATCGGATTGTAATCCGAGCACTTACGCGGATGATAGCGGTCTGTTCCTCAGGAACGCATGGGAAAAATTCGACTACCCGGTTAAAGGGGGTAAGTGGACCGCAAAAAATATGCGTGATGAATATGGGAACAAACCCTTTAGGATGTCAACCGAGCATGAGGGTGTTGCCGATTTTGACCGAATCAATCCTGAATATTTCAAAAGCCTGGATAAAAAAATGCAGTATCTGTCCGATGAGGGCTTTGTACCTTTGTTGGAGACCGTAAGAAGGGACAACTGCCCTGCCTGGAAGGCTTATTTTGATTTTAACGAATCGTACTCACGATATGTTCAATACCTTATTTCAAGATATGGGGCGTATAATATAGTCTTCAGCGGTATTCATCTCGATTGGATTCCAAAAGAGTACAGCCTGACCGCCGACGAATTCAACGAAGCATTGACTTATCACTTAAAAAAATACGGTCCGCTGCCGTTCGGTCAACCCCACACAACTCTGATCAATAATTCTACATACACACAGTTCGGTCATGATAAGGATTGTCCCTGGCTTACCATGCACAGCGTAGGTAACAAACCGCGCGACCACCGTGTTTCCGATTCTTTGCAGATACTTTTTAATCTCGTGCCCCCTTACCCTGCAATTAATTTCGAACCTTATTATACGGGCTGGGACCATGAAATAAACATGCCGAATGGTGAACGCCCCCCGGATAATTCCCCGCGCGATAATTACTTCTCACGCGCACAGATGTACGGTTCGGTTCTTTCGGGAGGACTTTCCGGACATGTTCACGGCACATCCGCGTATGATATTACAACTACAGGAGAGCCTGACGGCATGCGTCATCATTTCTGGGATGCCTTGAAATTTGAATCGGCTCTTTATATGCAGCATCTAAGTACTTTTGTTTTGTCCGAGGGTGATAAGTATCAGAAATTAGAACCCTGTCCTTTGAATATACATCCCGGGAAAGCTCCTAACAGTCCCGAAAAAGGTTTGGACGGCTGGGCTTATATGATGTGTGTTCCCACAAAAGATTTCGCTCTTCTTTATTTTGAGAATCAATCGGTTCTGCCCACATTAAGCGGTTTTAAAGAAAATACGGCATATAAGTTTCAATGGTTTAATCCTCGTAATGGCGAATGGGAAAAGAGTACGACCATTGAATCAGATGAAAAAGGTGTATTGGCGCTGCCGGCATTTCCCGATGGGGAAAATCCATCGACGACAGACTGGGCTGCTAAAATTCTTGACCGTTAAGGCAATTGATGATGAAAAAGAAAAGGATATTAGTTCACATTATATTAGTATATAGTATTATACTGGCTGTTAGCTGTAAGAATGATAATCAAGGACCGGATATTCCGGTATCTTATCCTGAATTTACGGATGAAACCGAGGTAATCATCAATGGTTATAATAGAGATGCTATGGAGCCATTTGTAAGTAAAGACGGCAATTTTTTATTCCTTAATAGTTTAAATGACGGAGATAGTACAAGTTTATACTATGCCACAAGAGTAAACGATACGACTTTTAACTACGAAGGTGAGATAGAAGGTGTAAATGGTCCGGCTCCGCATCTTGATGCTGTTGCAAGTATGGGTATGAATAATTTATTTTATTTTGTTTCGACAAGAGACTATCCTTCTGTGTTTGAAAATTATCAAACCGGAGAATTTAATAATGGGGTAGTAACTAATGTCAAGTGTGTAATGGGTGATTTTTATATTCGTAGTCAGGGTTGGTTGATAATGGACAGCGAAATAAGTAAAGATGGTAATTTTCTATATTATGTAAATGCGAGTTTTAGCGGGGGTGCCTTACCCGATGAGGCACGGCTTGGAATAGCGGAAAAACGAGACTCTACGTTTGATAAACTTAGTTCATCGGATAATATACTTCTGAATATAAATGATCCTGATTACCTTGTTTATGCTCCTTGTCTTTCATCGGATGGAAATGAACTGTATTTTACAAGAATAAGGAAGGGAATACCTGTTACACAAATATGTGTTTCCGTTAGATCCGGTACTACTGAAACTTTCAGTATACCGGAATGGATAGAGATAGAAGGTAATGGGGTAGAGGCTCCGAGTTTAACGGATGATGGTGAAAGATTATATTATCATAAGAAGCTCGGCAGTGATGATAAATACCATATATTTACAATGCGAAGGGAATGAGGAATATGTTTAAATTTCTATATCCGATATTCTGTTAGAAAAAAATAAAGGAGGTATGTAGTAAAAATGAATATAAAACAGTTGCTAAATAGTATAAAAATCGTTTCTCTTTACCTTTTGGTAATAGGTTTTTTACTCGGGTTTTTTTCATGCAAAAAATCCGGTTTGTCTCAAAACGACATCTTCTGGACGGAAGAAAATTCCCCTGAGGTAATAGGGGAGATGGTTACAGATGATTTGTTTACCAGAACTGATTTGATGATGTATGTGACGGATTTTTGGACAGGTGTTCATTATGCGGAAGCCTGCGTCGGTTTTGGCGCGGCAAGGTTAGCTGGTTTATTAAACGATTCAGAGACTATTAATAGATTGTCTGAGCGGTACGCAAAAGTAATAGAAGATAGTCTGGTCAAGGACGCAAACCATGTAGACGCAAACGTGTATGGTATATTACCGCTTGAATTGTATATGCAAGATAAAAAAGAAAAGTTCTTGAATCAAGGACTTGAATTGGCTGATGGGCAATGGGAGGATACCCTGCCCGACGGTTTGACAAGTCAAGTGAGATATTGGATTGATGATGTGTGGATGATTGGCAGTTTGCAGGTACAGGCATATAGAGCTACAGGGAATGAAATATATCTTGAAAGGGCGGCAATGGTGATTGGTTCTTACCTTCAAGAACTACAGCAGCCGAATGGTTTGCTCCATCATGGAGAGAGCGCTCCTTTCTTCTGGGGAAGAGGAAATGGTTGGGTGGCGGCAGGACTGGCTGAATTGTTGTCCGAACTTCCTGAAAGCAATCGATATTATTCGTCAATTTTAGACGGATATAAAAAGATGATGGATGCGCTGCTCACATATCAAGCCGAAGATGGTATGTGGAGACAATTGATAGATAAAGAGGAATCGTGGAAAGAGACTTCATCTACAGCTATGTTTGGTTATGCGATAACTGTGGGCGTTAAAAAGGGTATTTTATCTAAGGAAACATTTACCCCGGCTTATCAAAAGGCATGGTTATCTTTGGTAGAATATATTAATGCAGAAGGAAAAGTGACGGAGGTTTGTGCCGGCACGGGTAAAAGCGATGATATAGATTATTATCTTAATCGTCCGCGTACAACGGGCGATTTGCACGGACAGGCTCCGGTATTATGGTTCGCTTATAGCTTGTTGGCAAAATATTAGGTCGGAAATCGCTCTCGGCTTACCGCTTACGGCTAACCGCAAAAAAAACAAAAAAAATTTGCACATGTAGTAAATATAGAAATGCAAAAAATGTGAATTACAAGTTCTACATGCTCTACAAGTAAAAAATGGTGGTTGGAGTTGGGTTTAGCGGAAAGCGGATGGCGGTCAGCGGATAGCTTAATATCTTTATGTTATTTTGTAGCCAACGAATAAAGTAGAGCGGTTCCCAGTGGCAGGGCTTTTTCATCGATATTGAACCCGGCAGTATGAAGCTTGGAGTGGATGCCTTTTTTCTTGTTTGCCCCTCCCATGAATACGAAAGTACCGGGAATTTCTTGTAAATAATAAGCGAAATCTTCTCCTCCCATGATTGGATTTTCCATAAATTCGATATTTTTAAATAGACCCTTTGCGATTTTAACTAATTTTTCCGTTTTCTCCGGGTCGTTTTTTAATATCGGATATCCTCTTTGATACTTGAGCTCATAATCTATAGCTTCAGAAACCTTAAGAGCTTTGAGAATGTTGCCTATCCACCGGGGAGCTTTTTGCCATAAATCTTTTTCTATAGTCCTGACAGTTCCTTCCATTTTGACCTCTTCAGGGATGATATTGAATGCTGTTCCTGCGTGTATTGTACATATGGAAATCACAAAGGGGCTTTTGGGGTCGGCTTTTCGGGATACAAGACCTTGAATTTGATTTATAAATAAAGAGGAAGCATAAATGGGGTCTATTGCTTTATGTGGTTCTGCCGCATGAGCTCCCTTACCTTTTATAATTATTTCCATTTCATCTGCAGCTGCCAGCATGACTCCGGACTTTAACGTTAGAGTTCCGACTTCCGCTTCAGGGTTAATGTGAATTGCGTAAATCTCCGATACGCCCTTTAAGGCGCCGTGGGCAATCATTCCTTTTGCTCCTCCGGGGATTTTTTCTTCGGAAGGTTGAAAGATAAATCTTACGGGAGGAGGAATTTTTGTTTTGGTTAAAAGTTTTGCGGCACCCAGGAGCATTGCCATATGGGTATCATGTCCGCAAGCATGCATATAACCTTCGTTTTCGGATTTGTATCTAAAAGAATTTTCTTCCTTAATAGGAAGGGCGTCCATATCCGCTCTTAAAGCGATTCGGCTTTTACCTTTACCTATATCTGCTATAAGTCCTGTTTTGTTTAAAGTTTTTGGTTTGTATCCGAGACTCTTTAGCTGTTTTTCTATGAAGTCATGTGTCCGGTTTTCTTTGAATGCGGGTTCGGGATGTTTATGGAGCTCGCGTCGCGTATTTATTATATAATCTTTGATTGAATTTGCTTTTTTGAGCGCGTTTTTCATTAAAGTATTTTATTAAAAAAATAAATTATGGCAAGGGTATTGAAATGTAAAAATCAAATATCAAAATGGAAAATGACAAATCAAAATTCAAAATAAATAAAAAGAAAAGAGGAACAACGAATCACACGAATTGCACGAATAAAAACAAAAAAGATTATGTTTTTTCAAGAAACAACTATTGTCAATTCATTTGTGATATTTGTTGTTAAAAAAAATGGGTGTTGCGTGAAAAGTTGACTGGTCGCACTGAAACGTAAATTAGATTTTATTTTAGGTTGTTGTCTTCTTCCAAAAGGGAAGTATAAATTTTCCTTCAAGTTTGGCTTTTCTCATAAAGTATGCACCAATACATATAGATAGTATTATTGCTATTATTGACGATTCAAGACCATTAGGGTTACCGACAAGTATCTCCGGACCCGAAATGTTTATCTTAAATAGACTCTCCATATTTTGTATTTTTAATAAAAAACCATTCTGAATAAAATTCCACATAAAGTGGAATCCGAACACCATCCAAATTTTGCGGGTTTTTATATAAAAAGCGGAAAAAAGTATTGCTCCTTCTATGGTGATAGCAATACCAGTCCAAATGGAATAATCGGGAAAGAGTAAGTGCTTAAATCCAAAAATAATTCCTGCAATAACAATAGAAAGCACAGTACCCAGATGCCGTTCGGCAATTCTAAAAATTATTGCGAAGTAGACTATGTCCTGAAGAAAGGCAAAGAAAAATGCAAATGAAAAGCTATTAAAGAGATTTGCGGAACTGTTGATTCCATCTACAGAGCAATAACCCAATAAATATAACAATAAAAAAGTAATGGAAATTAAAGATAGACCTATAATACAGCCAATCGAGAAATCTTTTATAGTTTTTTTATCAAGAGATATTTCATCGGCTTTTCTTTTTTCGAAGATTTTTACAAAGTAGAGATAGATAAAATAAACAGAGAGCATGCGAACAACGAAAATTAAGGAAGATGTAATGAAATTGTTGTTGATGTTTAAGGTTGATAAAGTAAGCTTTGCCAGACTTTCTAAAATAAAGGTCAGTACATTTACTAAAACTACAGCGATTATTATTTGCAGGACGGGGAAGTTGATTATCTTAAAGAAAATTGTACCATTTGATTTTTTTTCTTGTTTATTTTTTACATGTTCCATTTGATTCTCCCTAAATCCATTATGATTCAGTATATAAATTATTCAATGGTTAGTAAAAAAGATACTTAAATCAAGGGTAATGAGGCACGCAGATTTATGGAGGTTCTCAGCATTATTATGAAATCGTAAAAAATCATAATAAGAAAGGGAAGGGGGTTTCAACTGAGTAAAAAGCGTAAATCTGCGTGCCATAAAAAAGCCTCTCTTATTCAACGGATATTTTTACCTTCTCATCTTTATCGTCAACTTCCACCAGAGTAAAACTTCCTTCAACTTTTTGTATTTGCTTGATTGCTTTTCTAATAAATATTTTAGCTTCCTTTGCGTCTTCAGCATCTTCTCCGATTTCAGGTATAAGGAAAGGCAAGATTTTAACAAATGTCAAAGGAATACGCAAATTTACGTTATCTTCCTCGTTATCGCTTTGAACATTTATAATCAATCTCTTCGGAGTGCCGGTATTCTTAACGATATCCTTACTGTCCCTTATCCAAAAGCGAATGATTTCTTCCCCCTCAGTAATTTCCATTATCGGCTCATCGTCTATCCCGGCTTCTTCCAGGATTTTGAGAAGACTGTCCCGTGGTATTTTTTCGGCACCCTTTTCCCATGCTTCATCGCAGCATTCCGCAAATTTTATGGATTCTTCGACCAAAGTTTTTGGTACGTTGATCCTGACCTTTCCTCCGTTCTTTTCCGTGACTTCTAAAGTTAGAAAAGGTATCGCTAAATTCAACAAAATAAATAAATTCATAATTCCTCCTTCATTGTACTAATATAATAATACAAAATAAGAATTTGTCAAGGGGTTTTTATTGTGTGCTGAAATTGGGTTCTTGACATGATGGTTGAACAATGTAAATTTAATATATAGAAATAATATAATCTGAAAAACATATTAAAGGAAGTGAAATGGAATAATTTAAGCAAATATTTATTGCTTTAGTTAGAAGATGATTTTGCTTAAGTTGGATTTGTGTAAAAAAGGAGGTTTTTTTATGAGAAATAGAGTTATTTTAGTTGCTGTTTTCTTCCTTTCGGTATTTTGTCTTTTTGGTCAGGTTAGACCTTTCCCTCAAAATGTTGATTATCCTTATGGTTATCAAGATACTGTAATTTCCGCGGACACTGTACGAGCTATGTATGAGCGGTGGAAAAGTAATTATATAAGGGAATGTAATGGGATGTATCGTGTTCGTTGCACGGATGATACTACTGAAACCAGGTCGGAAGGTATCGGGTATGGTATGTTGTTAAGCGCTTATTTCGGAGAGCAGGGAGTTTTTGACAGTCTTTTTGCTTTTTATAAAAGCAAAAGAACATCTCAAGCGTATAATCTTATGGCCTGGCAGGTGACTTGCGGTGGTATTACAGATCAGGGAAGTGCTACCGATGGTGATTTAGATGTGGCTTTTGCTTTGCTTGTAGCAGATGATCAATGGCCGGGAGATTACCTTATTGAGGCAGATAGTATATTAACGATTCTTCAAGATTATTATTTTGTTACTTGTGGTGGTGGCGGTGGTACTTATACGATGAAACCGGGTGGTCAATTCGGTGGTTGCGGTCTTACAGACATATCGTATTACACTCCCGGCTATTTCGAGGCATTCGGGGATCAAACGGATGACGCTTTCTGGTACGATGTGGTAGACGACTCTTATATTATATTGAATAATGGTGCCAATAGCAGTACGGGATTGGTTCGAGATTGGCAGACGTGGGATGGAAGCGCAGTCTCGGGATGGGACTCTACTTATTCCTATGATGCCTGCAGAGTTCCATGGAGGATGGCGCTGGATTATATCTGGAATGGAAATGTGAATGCAGAGTTCTGGTGTTTTGATATATCAGACTTCGCTAATGGTATCGGAGCTTCAAATATAGTGGATGGATATTACTTGGACGGAACGCCCAGGGGCTCGAATAATAGCAGTTCTTTTGTAGGGGGGTTCGCGGTTGGCGCGATGTGTCACAGTCAGGAGATGGTCGATGCTTTTGCTTCTCATTTGTTATCTCGAGATGGTAAACCAGGGGAGGATCGGTATTTTAATTTTTCACTCCGTTGTTTGTATATGCTTGTACTGACGGGAAACTTCTGGGAGCCGGATCCGAACAGTTCGTTTATAGAATCGAACCCTTTGCCGGAAGGTCTAAAGTTGGCTCAAAACTATCCTAATCCGTTTGATGCTGTTACAACAATCGAGTATTCTATTTCGTCGGCAGCTTTCGTTCGACTGGCTGTTTATGACCTTGCGGGTCGAGAGGTAAAGACGCTGGTCGAAGAGATAGTGCCAGCCGGAAGACATGCAGCCAGCGTCGACTTGCAAAACTTATCTTCGGGAGTTTACATTTATCGGTTAGAGGCAGGGGGAAAGAGTATTCAAAAGAAGATGATATTACTCAAATGAATTTAGTTCCAGTGAGGAGGTTTCTTTGAGAAATTGGGTGATTTTAGTTGTGTTGTTTCTTTTCTTAGGCGGTTGTTTTTCGAGTCAAAAACGGCAATTCCCTCAGAATGTGGATTATCCCTATGGTTATCAAACCTCTGTGATTCATGCAGATAAAATACAGAATATGTACGATAAGTGGAAGAGTTTGTATCTGAGAAGTTGTAACGGGATGTACCGTGTTTGCATGACTGATACTAATAGATCTATTTCGGAAGGTATTGGATATGGTATGTTGTTGAGTGCGTATTTCGGAGAACAGGGGGGTTTTGATAGTCTTTTTGCTTTTTATAAAAGTAAAAGAACAAGTAAGTCACATAATCTTATGGCCTGGGATGTAACTTGTGTGGGCATTACAGATTCGGGGAGTGCCACTGATGGTGATATAGATGTAGCTTTTGCCTTGATTGTTGCGCATTGTCAATGGGGGGAAGACTATCTTGCTGAGGCGGATAGTATATTAACGATTCTCAAAGATGATTATTTTATCGATACTTGTGGTAGTGGTATTTATGTGATGAAGCCGGGTGGTCATTGGGGTGGTTGTGATCGGACGGATATTTCATATTACGTTCCTGCTTACTTTCTAGTATTTGCGGAAGCAACGGGAGATGCTTTCTGGAATGATGTCGCGGATGATGCTTATGCAATATTGAATAACGGTGCCGATGCTGCTACAGGATTGGTTCCGGATTGGCAATCTTGGGACGGTGTTCCTGGGGGAACTGCAGTAGATTGGCCATTGATAAATTATTATCGCTATGATGCTTCCAGGACTCCATGGAGAATGGCGCTGGATTACATCTGGAATGGTGATAGTAACGCTCAAAGCTGGTGTTTTAAAATATCTGATTTTGCTAATTCTATCGGAGCAGCAAATATAGTGGATGGATATGAGTTGGACGGAACACCCCAAGATACCGCAAGATGGAATAATAGTCCTTTTGTGGGGGGCTTCGCGGTTGGTGGTATGAGTCACAGTCAGGCTATGGTCGATTCTTTTGCCTCAAGATTGTTGTATCTTGATGGTACGGGGGAGGACGATCAGTATTTTAATCTTTGCCTTCGTTGTTTGTATGTGCTTGTTTTGACGGGGAATTTCTGGGAGCCGGATGGTATTACGGACAGCAATAAATTGGATTGATCTATACTTTAAATCATTGAAAACTCATAATATTTAAAGCTTACGTTAAAATGTAGAGGGGAAAATTAAGAAGCGAAATACGGTTACGAAGAATTGGTTTAAAGACTGGGCTAATGAATACGATAGCACCCTGGGTAAAGTCCGGCGGCATCATAAATTATTGGATTTGGTTGTTGAATCGTCTGAAGTAAAAAGTAAAGACATAGTGCTTGATATAGGTTGTGGAACGGGATTGTTATCCCTTAAATTCCTTCAAAAAGCAGATTGTATGATTTTTGGTGTAGATAACTCCCCCGAAATGCTTGAGATATTTAAAAACAAGATCGAAAAATTAAATCTTTCTCGGAAAATCTCAACTAAACTCGGAGATGTTGAAAACCTCGATTTTAAAGACAAAAAGTTCGATATAATTGCATCGACTGTAACACTCCATCACGTAAAAAATAAATTGCCGGTTATAAAGAAGATTTTTGAGCGCTTAAAACCGGGCGGAAGATTTATTCTCGGAGATATCGATGTGGATACCACAGGTGATTTGAGGGATCCGGAACGTTTGTTGAGAATTATCGGTTTTTTGAAAGAAGAATTTGTTCTTGCGATGAAAGAAGGAGGGGTCGAAGCGTTCAGCAGAATGTATGATAACGGTAAAAAACACATATTAAATGATGGGGAATATTGTATAAGTTTCAAACAGTGGAAAGAAATTTGCCAAGATGCCGGATTTAAAAAAACCACAATAAAGCCTCTGCCGGAATTTAAATGGTTCAAGGTTTTAGTCGCTTTTAAATAGTAGCTTTATAAATACGCTGTTAGTTTTAAAAAATTACAATAAAATTTAGTGTATTTCGTGTGTTTCGTGGTTAAATAATTTTTTTTCTCTGTGTTCTCTGTGTCTCTGTGGCTAATTTGGGTTTTAGGTCTTGGGTTTTAGGTTTTAGTAAAAACAACAAAAAATCCTGTAAATCCTTTTTTAATCTGCGTCCATATTTTAGGATTTTGGATTTAGGGGTTAGGGGTTGGATGCCAAATGAAAGTAGGCCACCGTAATATTATAT
>CAZRYJ010000036.1:0-16873 GCA_964604245.1 uncultured bacterium
TATCGAAAATCGAAGGTGATATACAGAATGCAAGAAGGTATTATAATGCTGTTGTCCGGGATAATAATATCAAGGTTGAATCCTTTCCTTCAAACATAATCGCTACTATTTTCAGCTTTAAAAAACGCGAATTTTTTGAAATGGTGGAAGGGGAGAGAGCTGTACCAAAAGTTGAGTTTTAATAATGATATTTCTACTTTTAAGCTTATATATACAATTGTTCGACAGCGAAATAAAGCTAAATTATGATGGTTCTTTAGATATTAAAGAAGAAATAACCGTAAATTACGACGGCGGCTACCATCATGGCATTTATCGAGATATTCCCCTTGAACTCAGAGGCAAAACAGGTAACTATTCACTCGGATTCAAAGTACATGAAGTATTAATGGATGGAGAGAGCGTACCTGTAAAAAAAAGCAGAAGGCGTTACGGAGGAGGAACCGATTTAAGGCTCCGCATAGGAGACCCCGACATAACAATTAGCGGAATTCACATATATACAATTGAATATTCTGCTACACTCGGAGCAAGATACTTTAAAGAATGGGATGAATTATATTGGAACGTAACCGGAAACCGCTGGGAAAGCAGGATCGATTCTTCTCATTGCACGGTCCACTTCCCATCACAAATACAACTATCCAACGAAGACATCAAACTATTTGTTGGCTTACAGGGTTCGGACAAAACAATGGAAAATTATACTTTAAGCAGCAATTCCCTTTCTTTTGGCACAGGCATACTATACCCCGGATACGGAGCCACTGTAGATATAAGATTTCCAAAGGATTTCTTAATCCAACCTCCTTTATCGACAACGCTCTCGCTTAAGCTTAAAAGCTTTTTAGGGCCCATATTAGTCATTCTATTGCCCCTATCTACCCTTATTTTCCTTTTTAAACGTTGGTATAGGGAAGGCAAAGACTTGCCTATAGGAACAATTACAGTTAAATATAACCCCCCAAAAGACTTGACCGCAGCTGAAGCCGGAACTATTCTCGACCAGAGGGTAGATTCGGTTGATATAACGTCTATCTTGTTCGATCTGGCACGACTGGGGTATTTATCCATTGAGGAAATAGAGTCAAAGAAATTTCTATTTCTCAAAAACAAAGATTATAAGATTAAGATATTGAAAGACATGGAGTTAGGTGAAGAAAAACATTTAAGAGAATTTTTGCGAGGTTTGAAGGCAAAAGGAGGTAAAGAATTTCTAATTTCGGATTTAAAGGGCGAGTTTTACAAATACGTTAAAAATGTCACGGAAGAGCTATATAAATCCGTAAAGAAAAAGAAATATTTCTACGGAAATCCGGACACGAAACGAAAGGTATACATTGGTTTTGGTGTAGCAGCCTTATTCATAGGTTTTCAAACTACAATATTCTCGCTTGCTGCTGGCTCATTTCTTATTTCAGGTGTTACCGGCGGTATTGCCCTGAGCGGTTTAATAACACTCATATTTGCCCCTCTTATGCCTAAGCGAACATACAAGGGGAGAGAAGTGTTAACGGATATCCTTGGTTTTAAAGAATTTCTCATCAGGGTGGAGAAAGAAAGGTTAAAAAGGATGCTCGAGCAAAATCCTACAATATTTTTTGATTTTCTATCTTACGCAATAGCCTTAGGTGTTGTTGACCAGTGGGCGCAGCGCTTCAGCGGGCTTCAAATTGAGCAACCCGGCTGGTATAGTGCTTACGGCTTACATGGACCCATTATGGCAAGCCATATTACGAGCTCAATAGGTGACTCAATTGGGGCATTTTCAGCTGCTACAAGCCCACCGAGAGGTAGCTCCAGCGGATTTTCCGGCGGTGGTGGCGGGTTCTCCGGCGGCGGTGGTGGCGGTGGAGGAGGTGGTGGCTGGTGAAGTCCGCAATTCCTAACCACGAGATTCCACACGATTAGCACAAGATTACCCAACATCCGCAAAGATCAATGATTTGTTTAAAGCTAAGAGCAAATTTAGGCTAACTCCTTACAAACAAATAACTTAATCCTCAAAACAGACCTTAAATTTTTTATTATAACAATGTCTGATAAGATATATTATGTAAACTTATATATTATTGGGGTTATATTGTCGGAAAGACTAACTTATTGAAGGGAAGTTAGAAGGAACGGCATTTTACGGGAGTTTATGAGCGTAAACAACAAAATTGTGTTTTGCTTCTTCCCTATTTGCGTATTTGTCTAAATCTACATTGAATTCATTGAAACCAAAAATGGGATAATCCCCGTCGAATTTGTCCAAATCCCCATATGAATACCCGTAAATTACTTTAATATTTCTAAAGCCGGCATCGTGAAGCAGTTTTTCTATATCTTCTCTTGAATAAAACCTTCTTGAAGTCTCAACTGTAGTAGTTTTACCATCCTCGACAAAAACCAGAACCCTTTCCTCAAAATGTCCATCAAAAGACCTTTTTTCCCGAAGAGTAACTGATTTATTTTCTCCGAACTTAATTTTTCGCTCCGACCATACGTTATCCGATTCCGGATCCGAAAACAATCTTGGGTAAAATAAATCAATGGCAATCAAAGAGTTGTTTTTCATAGATAAGTATATGTTTTTCAAGAACTTATCAGGTACATCGATAATATAATTGAACGTATAGTATGTTATGAAAGCCTTGTCGAAGCTTCTTTTTAGCGGTTCTGCGGAAAAATCATGCTTTTCCAGGGTTAAGGCGTTGTCGCTAATATACTTGCTTAGCTTTTTACGGGCAAGGGCAAGCATTTCCCCGGATGTGTCAATGCCTGTTGTGTTTTTTGAGTCATGGTCCAGTAAATACTTAAGTACTCTTCCTGTTCCGCACCCTACTTCCAGGATTTTATCGTTTTTATCGCAAAAAGACCGGTATAGATTAAGGTCATCATTAAAATCGTTTACGTATGCATCGTAGTACTTTGCAAACTTATTATAAGCTTCTACGGTAT
Organism: uncultured bacterium; assembly: GCA_964604245.1. Classification (GTDB taxonomy): domain Bacteria; phylum Hydrothermota; class UBA3072; order UBA3072; family UBA3072; genus JAFGHJ01. The sequence continues at coordinate 2,944 of CAZRYJ010000036.1, forward strand.
TAGTGTCACTCATATTTTAACGGATAAGCCTAATCAAAACACTTCTTTGCCTATATTCTTTATTTTGGTTTTTAAGAATGGAATGTCGATTTGTACCGTTTTCCAGACAGCTTCTACATCCACGCCAAAATAATCGTGAACTAACTTATCTCTCATGCCTGTTATATCTTTCCATGGTATGTCATCATACTTACTTATTGTTTCTTGTGATAATCTTTTTGATGCTTCGCCGATGATTTGTATTTGACGTATAACTCCATCCTGCAATAAATTTGTGTTAGTAAATTTCTCATGTTCTATGCCCTCAGTATAATCTTCAATTCTTTTTATCGCGTCTATAATATGATTCAAGTAAACGGAATCAGTTTTCATTCGTTCACTATCACCTTTTCTTCTTCTTTGATTGTACCAATTATATAAGGACTGACGGAACCTTCAGTAACTAAGTCAACTTTTATACCTATTTTTTCCTGTAATTCTCTTTCAATCTTTACAAGTTCAAGTAGGCTCTTGGTTTCGACGAATTTCACTAAAACATCTAAATCACTATCGGGCTGCCTCTCCCCTCTCGCATAAGAACCAAAAATCGCGACTCTTACAGCTCCATAATCTAAAAGTATTGATTTTAATTTATTTATTACCTTATCTGAAATATTAGTCAATTTTAACCTCCAATAAAATAATAAGACATTTATTACGGGAAGTCAAGTATTTAAATTCGCTTGTTTTTCTTATAAAGAAGAATACTCAATACTTGACATAAGGCATAATCAGTCTAAATTTTAGATGAAGTATGCATAGAAAATCAAAAAGGGGAAATCTAAAGTTTTTCCAAATGCACTTAAACATTAGCTGTGATTTAAAGAGACAATTATGGATGAAAAGAAACTCGATAAGGATTTAGAAAAGCTATCGAATCAAGAAATAATTAAGAGAAATCTCATTAGAAGTTCATTATTCTTAACAGCATTTGAGCTCTTGAAATTCGCTGTAGAAAAGAGATTAAAAAACTTTTTTTGTGTAGGTCAATCAATGGATAAAAACTTCGAATATAAAAATAGTCAAGAGTACATAAAACAAATTTTAAATAGACGGATTCCAGAATTAAAGAATAAAACAAACGTTTATTACTCATCCTCACTCTGGTTGAAGGAGAACGGTGCGATTACGCAAGATGATGTAGAAGAATTGCAAAAAATAATATTACACAGGAACAAAATTGCTCATGAACTTCCAACCCTTTTGATTGATAGTGACCACGAAATAAATCTCGAACTATTCGAGTCAATTAGAAAATTGCTTACGAAAATTGAACAATGGTGGATTGTCGAATTTGAAATGCAAGTAAACCCAGAATATAACAACGTTGATTACGATAGTTTAGACATGAATGAAATCAATAGTGGCAATATGATTTTATTAAATCACCTAATAGAAATGATAAAAGACGAGTTGAAAAAAACCACAGCTAACATTGGATATAAAACATAGGATAAACAGTGGTTTCTACAAGTTTTGGGATTCAAGTTCTGAGTTTCGAGTTAAAAAAAAACAAAAAAATCTTGTGTAAATCTGTGGAATCTCGTGGTTACTATTTAAATTACAATATTTAACAGTCTATCCTTAACAAATATGATCTTTTTGGGCTCAGATGTATCCAAAAAGCGGCTTACATTCTTTAATTTTTTAGCCATAGATAAAGCCTCTTCTTGTGCTATACCCTTATTGACCTCTATTCTTGCCCTTAATTTGCCGTTTACCTGTACGATCAAGGTGTATCTCTCCTCTACGATACCTTTGGGGTTAAACTCCGGCCAATTTTCGATAAAAACGGATCCTTTATCCCCAAATTTGCTGTACATTTCCTCCGAAATATAAGGAGCAATGGGCGCAAGGAGCAAAAATAGCCGCCTTAGAGCGTACTGGGATAACTTATCCTTTTTCTTATAGTCGGAAATACCATTTAAAAACTCCATTAAAGCAGCAATTGCTGTATTATAGCTGAACCTCTCAATATCTTCGGATACTTTCTTTGTTGTTTTTTCGGTTTCCCTGTAAAGAGCCTCTTCCCTATCAGAATCATTTAATTGTATATCATCCTTATTAAGATGTTCTACTCCAAGTTCATAAAGTCTGGTTAGAAACCTGGTTGAACCTTTAATGTTTTCTTCCTTCCAATCAATATCGCTATCCGGAGGACCAAAGAAAAACATAGCAACTCGAGCCGCGTCTATACCGACTTTAGCTATCAATTCCTCTGGATCTACAACATTGCCCTTTGATTTGGACATAACTTCGCTCTTATGGTCCCGTACCATACCCTGGTTAAAAAGACGCACAACAGGCTCGCTAACCGGCGAATATCCGATTTTGTGCAGGAATTTAGTGAAAAAACGCATGTATATAAGGTGCCCCGTAGCATGCTCGGCTCCTCCGATATAAAGATCAATAGGAAGCCATTTATCAGCCTCTTTTTTATCAAAAATCTCATTATCATTTTTTGGATCAAGATAACGGAAGTGATACCAGGCAGAATCAACAAAAGTATCCGCTGTGTCCGCATCCCTCTTTGCATCTCCCCCACATTTAGGACACTTTACCTTTGCGAAATTTGGGTGATTTGCCAAAGGCGAACGAGCCTTGGGAATAAAATCAACTTCCTCGGGCGGCGGCAAAAGAACCGGCAAATCAGCCTCAGGAACCGGAACTTCACCGCATTTATCGCAATGAATCATAGGAATCGGTGCGCCCCAATACCTCTGACGCGAAATCAGCCAATCATTCAAGCGATAGTTTATCGAACTAAATCCAAGTCTCTCTTTAACAAGATATTCTACTATTTTACTTAAAGCTTCATCTGATCTCATACCATCAAATTTTCCGGAGTTAACCATAGTTCCAACTTCAGTATAGGCTGCATCGGTTAGCGGTTTTTCTCCTCTTATTACTTCTTTTATAGCAAGATTATATTTCCTGGCAAACTCGTAGTCTCTCTGGTCGTGAGCGGGTACGCACATAATAAGCCCTGTACCGTAGGAGCCAAGTACAAAATCGGCGACGTAAACGGGTAATTTATCGCCTGTTAGCGGGTGAATGACTTTAAGCCCTGTATCTGCACCCGTTTTCTCTCTGTCTTCTCTTGTTCGTTCTATATTGCTGAGAAGTAGTGAGTCATGGATATATTTCTCCACGTTTTCGTTAGTTTCGGCAATTTTCTCTGCTAATTTGCTTTCAGGAGAAATACACATAAAGGTTACGCCGTAAATCGTATCTGGTCTCGTCGTGAAAATATTGAATTCTTCACCACTTTCTAACTTGAATTTTATTTCTGCTCCTTCTTTCCTCCCTATCCAGTTTCTCTGCATTTCTTTGATGTTTTCCGGCCAATATTTCAAACTTTCAATATCCCGATAAAGTTCTTCGGCATATTCTGTAATTCTTACATACCATTGGCGCAGTTTTCTTTTTTCTATTTCGGACTCGCATCTCCAGCACATCCCGCTTTCGACCTGTTCGTTTGCCAGAACCGTTTTACATCCCGGGCACCAATTTACATATGCCTCATCCCGGTATAAAAGATCATTTTTATACAGTTGAACAAGAAGCCATTGGGTCCATTTGTAATATTCGGGATCCGAAGTCGCAACTTCTCTTTCCCAATCATAGCTAAGACCTAATTTTTTTATCGTTTTTCTGGCGGTTTTCATATTATTATATGTCCATTCCCTAGGATCCAAATTCTTCTTTATAGCTGCTTCTTCGGCAGGAAGCCCAAAAGCATCCCAGCCAAAAGGATGCAGTAAGTCTTTTTTTCTCATCTTTTCCCAGCGCCATTTCAAATCCCCGAAGCAATAATTTCTAAAATGCCCCATATGTATATTACCGGAAGTATAGGGCCACATTTCCATAATAAAATACTTATTTTTTGGGTTCTGGGGAGTATTGTAGGCTCCGGACTCTTCCCATTCCTTTCGCCATTTATTCTCTATTTCTTTAAAAGGATACATAATCGAATTGATTTAAAGTGATATTTTGCTGTTATTATTTGCCGTTTAGCTTCTCGATCTTTTGCTCTAGATCTAAAAGTTCTCTTCTTCGCGACTCTATCTTACCTGAAAGATCTATTTCCTCTCTTCTCTTTGCAACTATTCGTTGAGTTAATTCCAGCTCCTCTTTCTTCTGAGCGATAGTCTTACTTTTCTCTCCTAACAAATCATCAAAAAGAAGAGACTCTTCAGATTCTTCTTCTCCAGCTAAAGGTCCCATTCCCGCCGCTGCCTCCGCCGGAATACTTTCTTTTTTCTTTTCAAGAGCTTCAATTTCCATTGAAAGATCTTTTTGTATTTTTTGTTTTTTAGCTACTGTTTCCATCACGTCCGCTTTTGTTACCTCTAATTGTTCGATTTCCTCTTTTAACTGCTGTATCTTATTTTCCAATTCAGGTGTACCTTTCGCGGAAACTTTTTTTACGACCGTTGTTCCACCGCCAGATCCTTTACTTAAAACCCCTCCCACAAAAAAGAAAATTAAAAAGGCAATCACTGAAGGCATCAGACTCTTTACTTTAAATAAATTATTAATTTTACCAATTATTCCGGACAGATAAGTATTTCCCTTCGGAGATGGCAATTTTATTAAAAAATGTATATCAGCCAATTCTCTTTCCTGATATTTAACGGGTATTGAAAAATAGAATCTATCAGATTCATTTTTATCTTTTTCTTGATTTACCCATCCGCCATTTTGCAATTTTTTACCGATTTTCGCATTATCCGTATCCCATATCGCTATATTATTCTTTGCAAGAATCGTTAGATCAATAATATCTTCTTTTTTTGTTACCTTATCAACGAAATTTTTTATACCTAATCTGTCCTCATTGGCAACATAACTCCTAATATCATTGGAAGAAGAAAAAACAGAACCGTAATATTGCCATCCTGCGACAATAAAATCCTTAGGATTTGGTTTGTTCTCGATTTCAAGGTATAAATATCCGCCTATTCTTCTATCATTTGAGATAATGTCAATTTTTACTATTGAAAGAGACTCGGAGTTCAAAACATTTTGATCCTTTCCGTCTTGTTTCCACCCTGTATATGTTGTCCCTTTTTGTTTTGTACCATTTGTCCAAAATATTGAATTATTTTCGTCAGTAATTATTATCTCAGGTTTATTGGGTATGTGTATGGGTTCCATTGTTTTCCACATGAACATAGATACAAATAAATCATCTTTACTTAAGAAAGCTTGACTAATACTTTCTTCTAAAATGTTACCAAAAGAAATCCAACCATTAATTCCGTCTTTATATGTAAATGAAGCTGACCCTTCTGGAGTACTTTTTTTATCAGTAGAGGTTAAAGAAATAGTTATAAGCGAGACAAAAAAACCCAACAACCCAAAAATGAAACCTTTTTTGAACATCACTCCTCCTCAACTAATTAGGGCCAACACGATAGAAATAATAAGCTACGGCTCCGACAACCCCTAAAAATTTTGTAAAATCCCATACTTTTGACGAAAAAGACTGATTTACATAGACTAAATCACCTGATTCAAGAATAGGAGGGTTTTTAAGTTTTCCGCTAAGATAAGCGCTGACATCGAAATATGAAACTTCTTTTCCTCTAATCGCTCTAACAAGCTTAACGTGCGAAAGATTAGATCTGGAAGTAGGACCTCCTGCAAACGATATCGCTTCTACAATATTCGTAGACGAAGTAACATAATAAATACCGGGACTTCTAACCTCGCCCCAAACTTGAATTCTTGTAGAACCACCCTCTAACAAGAATTGCGACGTTTGTGGTAAACTTACAATTAAAAATCCAATTAAAAGGATCATTGTTCGATTATATTACGCCGTTTTTCTTTATTGTCAAGTATTCTTTTTATTCCTTATCTTTCAAACAAATCATTTCAATTTCGCTAATCTTAATAAGAAGAAAATTTTCTTCTCTTACTGCTCCATTTCTAAATTTGACAATTGCACCTGTCACAGGAAGAAAGCCCGATTGTTTGGAGAGAGCCTGAAGCGAATCTGTCAATCTCGCGTGAACAGGAATATGTACATCACCAGTTATCTTATAGCGACTTGTATACAGATCCACATTTTTCTTTTCTTTCTCAATTTTCATTGCCATTACAGATCCTCTTTTAATAAACGATTTAATTCAAGCAGAAAAACGCTTATAATATCTTTCTCTTTTACTTTAGCTACTTTTTTTCCTTTTTTAAATATAATTGCAGAATCTTTTCCTCCTGCAATCCCTATATCTGCTTCTTTAGCTTCTCCGGGTCCATTTACGGAACATCCCATTACAGCAATAGTTATAGGTACCTCTATGCATTTTACTGCTTCTTCGATTTTATTCAATAAACCTTCAAGATCAAACTGCAATCTACCGCATGTTGGACAGGAAATTATTCTTGGTCCAATTTTTCTTATTTTAAGAGAAGAGAGAATATTACGGGCTGCCTGAACTTCATTTGACGGATCTCCGGTAAGAGAGACTCGAATAGTGTCCCCTATTCCTTCTTCCAGCAAAATACCAATACCAACGGCAGAATAAACTTCTCCCCTCCCACCGGGAGGACCCGCTTCTGTAACTCCTATATGGAGCGGGTAATCACGTATCTCAGAAAAGATCCGATTCGCTTCAATCATCGTTCTAACATCGGAAGATTTTATAGAAACCACAATAGAATCAAAATCCAACTCTTCAAGTATTTTAATCTCATCCATTACCGATTCTACAAGAGCTTCCGGTTTTATACCCCCAAACCTGTCAATGTATTCCCGCTTTATGGAACCCGCATTTGCGCCTACTCTTATAGGGATTTTTTTAACCTTGCAAATTTTGATAATTTCTTCGACTTTCCATCGATCCCCTATATTTCCAGGGTTTATTCTTATTTTATCCGCGCCTTGTTTAACTGATTCAATGGCAAGAGTATAATCATAATGAATATCCGCAATTAAAGGAAGATTTATGCTACTTTTTATTTTTCTTAAGTTTTTGGCTGACTGTTTATCGGGAACAGCCACCCTTATAATTTCACAGCCCTCTTTCTCCAGTTTTCTAATCTGCGCAATCGTTTTTTTTGTATTGTTGGTATCGGTATTAGTCATAGATTGTATAGCAATCGGATTATTTCCTCCAACCTTAACGGAGCCGATCTTTACAACTTTAGTTTTTTTTCTTTTGTATTTCTTCAATTATCTCCGCCTTTAATTTTTCTTTATTTTTAAAAATTTTTACTTGTGGAAGGCCCTTTATGAAAGTGATTTGCCGATCCGCATATTTTTTTGTTTCTTTTATAACTTCATCTTTGACTTCCTGCAAGGTGGTACCGTTTTTTTTCAAAATAAATTTTGAAACTTGTTCATATCCAATAGAAGTAAAAGAATAAAGAGAAGGTTTATATCCTTTTTCAAGCAAAGCTTTAACTTCTTCAATAAAGCCATCTTCAAACATTCGCTCGACTCTATTCTTAATTCTTTTCTTTAATTCTCTTTTATCTAACAAAATAGAAAATATATCCAGCGATATTTTGTTTTTATTTCCTTTTTCCCAAAATTCAGTTAAAGTAACTCCACTTGCCCTATAAACTTCTATTGCTCTTCCAATCCGTTGCCCATCATTTTGATGAATTCTCATGGCGGATTCTGGATCGATTTTCTCCAATTCTTTATGCATCTTTAAAGAACCCTTTTTTTTTATTTCATTCCTTACATCATTACGTATTTTATTAGAAATTTTCGGCTCATCAAACATACCTTCGAGCAGAGATCTAATATAAAATATCGTACCACCGCAAATTATCGGTATGTTTTTTCTTTTCCTTATTTCCCTCACTTTTTTCCTGCAATCACATAGAAATTCGTAAGCCGAGTATCCCTCATCAGGTTCTTTTATATCTATTAAATGATGCGGAACTCTCTTTATTTCTTCGGGAGTTACCTTAGCAGTCCCAATATTCATTTCCCTATAAATTTGTCTTGAATCAGCCGAAATTACTTCAATAGGAAAAAATTCAGATAATTCAAGGCAGAGAGAAGTTTTTCCTGAAGCCGTTGGTCCTATTATAGTTATAACTTCATTCATCGCAGTAGTTTCTTTTCTATATCGGTGAGAGACATCTCAAAAAGAACCGGTCTGCCATGGGGACATCTAAAAGGTTTATCTGTTGAGAATAAAAGATTTACAAGATTTTCCATTTCTTCAATGGAAAGTGATTCTCCGGCTTTTATTGCAAGGTGACAGCTTATTGATTTCAACAATCCGTCAATCGAAGTTTCCTTCTCCTGTGAAAGGTCTTCAAGTATACCTCTGATTTTTTCTTCATTTATTTCCGTTATTACCGAAGGAACCCCTTCCCACATGACAGTGTTTCCGGAAAAAACCCTGAAAACAAATCCCAGTCTTTTCAAGTCATCCTTCAACTCTTCAAGTTTTAATATTTCTAGAGGAGTGTGATTCACCTGTATAGGAAACAATAAACTCTGCGTGTTAAAAGTCTCATTATTTTTAAAATTATCATAAAGAATTCTTTCATGAGCCGCATGCTGGTCAATTACAACAAGACCGGCATTTGTCTGAGCCACAATATAAGAATCGTGTAATTGCCAGAACTTACTCTTACTATCACCCTCGAACAGGAAATCCTTCTGGAATGAGAAAAGGTCTCTTCTATAATCGCTGTCAACTCCTATCGATTCATTTAGAGTCCTTCTTAGAGTCGACATAACAATTTCTTCTCTCTGAAATTTTACTTCCCTTTTTGTAGGATGTACATTTACATCGACTATATCGGCAGGAATATCTATAAACAAAATAAAAGACGGATTTTCATCTGTAAACGGCGTATAAAAATCCTTTATTAATTTAAAAACTTTACCATCCCAAACATTTCTCTTGTTAACAAACAAATAGTATCTTTTCTGTGAAGGCAGTTCTGGTCTCTGTATCCAACCGCTAATTTTAATATTATTCTCCATATTTTCAAATTTAATAGGCAAAAGAGCCGAAAGAAAGTTTTCATCCATAATAGACAATATCCGATCACTCGACGTAGTGGAAGGAACATCGAGGATTTTTTTCCCGTTATGAGTCAACACAAAAGAAACTTCAGGATAACATATGCATTTAGGTAGAATTTCTCCGAGAATCTTTCTGAATTCAGCATTCGAAGAGTGTAAAAATTTCCTCCTTGCCGGATAATTATTAAATAAAAATTTCACTACAACAGAAGTTCCCCTCTGCCTCTGCCTGGCTTTTTCTTCTTTTATTTCTCCGTTAAAAACTTTGATATATCTTCCGGTATCACTATATGAAGATTTAGAAAGTATTTCCAATTCGGAAACCGTACTAATAGAAGCAAGCGCTTCCCCCCTAAAACCAAGTGAATATATCGAATCCAGGTCTTCTAAACTTTTTATTTTACTTGTAGAATACCGCTTCGCAACCAGGCTCAGGTCATCGGGATGAATCCCTATACCATTATCAGAAACGCTTATAAGTCTTTTTCCGCCATCCTCTATATCTATAGTAATTTGTGAAGCTTGGGCATCTATCGCGTTCTCCACTAATTCCTTAACGCAGGAAAATGGTCCTTCTACGACTTCTCCGGCTGCGATCTTACCTTTTACTTTATCCGATAATTCGATAATTCTTTTTTCTTCTTTCATTATCTATCCTTTAATAACGGCAAGAGGAAGCATTCTGGCCACTTTTTTGGAAATACCGACCCTCGTGACAACATCTACGACTTCATCTATATCCTTGTAAGCTTCCGGGGCTTCTTCTCTGATTGTTTTAATCGATTTTGACCTTACGTATATACCTTTTTTCTTTAGCTCGGTGATTATATTCCTTCCACCGGTCGCTTTTATTGCTCCTTTCCGGGAAAGAACTCTTCCCGCCCCGTGACAGGTAGAGCCAAAAGTCTCTTCCATTGCTTTCCCGGTCCCAAGTAAAATATAAGAAGCGGTACCCATATCTCCCGGAATCAAAACCGGTTGACCTATTTCCTTGTATTTTTCAGGAATGTCGGGATGATTAGGAGGAAAAGCTCTGGTAGCACCCTTTCTGTGAACACACAATTTCTTCCTTTCTCCGTCTACAACATGTTCTTCTACTTTCGCGATATTGTGCGCTACATCGTATATAAGTTCCATCCCAAGAGATTCCGCCGATTTTCCGAAAACCTCAGAAAAACTTTCTCTTACTCGTGATAAAATTACCTGCCGGTTGGTCCAGGCAAAATTTGCCGCGGCTCGCATTGCTGAAAGATAATCCTGCCCTTCTCTGGAATCAAAAGGCGCGTAAATTAGTTGTTCATCAGGTATATCCATATTGAATTTAGCTTTGGTTTTCCTTAAATCTTTAATCCAATCGCTGCAAACCTGATGTCCAAAACCTCTTGAGCCTGTATGAACCATTACAGTTACGCAGTCCAATTCAAGTCCAAGCATTTCTGCCGCGTTTTCATCGAAAATTTCCGAGATTTTTTGTATTTCAATAAAATGATTCCCGGAACCTAAAGTTCCGAGCTGTTGTTTTCCTCGTTCCAATGCCCTGTTTGAAATTATTTCAGGATACGCTCCTTCCAGCCGACCATTCTCTTCGGTATATTCGAGGTCACGATCCCAGCCGAAACCGTTCGCAACCGCCCAGGAAGAACCCTCTTTAAGAACCTTTTTTAATGTAGAAAAAGAAACATTAATATCACTTTTCGAACCCACTCCGCATGGGACAGCAGAATATATTTTATTCGCAAGTAACTCTTTGTTTTTGATTAAATCAGAACTTTTTAGATCCGTTTTTATAACTCTAACACCGCAATTTATATCGAAACCCACGCCTCCGGGTGAAATTACTCCATTTTCAGTATCCATCGCGGCCACCCCACCAATCGGAAAACCATATCCCCAGTGAATATCGGGCATTGCCAGTGAATATTTCTGTATACCGGGTAAATGCGCAACATTTCGCACCTGATTAATCGAATTATCTGTCTGCATAGCGCCAAAGATTTTATTAGAGGCAAAAACAACACCCGGAACCCTCATCTTTCCCTCTTTTTCAATTAACCACTTACAATCTCCTATTTTCTTCATTGTTTACTAATATAGACTTTTTGTTCCTTATTTCAAGTGCCCACTACCCCACCCCAAAATATTCTCACACAGAGAACACGGAGAACACAAAGAAAAACAAAAATATGTATGTTTGTACAAAACCCAACCCCCAAAATCCTAAACCCTAAAAACAATGAATGCAAAATCTTATGTTGACAAAGATGAGATTTTTATTTATAATATATATGTAATGAAATTTAACAAAGAAGCTGAAATAAGTTTATCCGGATTGAAGATGTTGTCGTTGTTACCTATATTAGTAAATATAAACTATGTTAGAACGCTTTCAAATTAAATGTTGATTGAGTTTATGAAAAATTCAAAAAAAAATGTAAGTAGATATTTATTTCTTATTTTAGTAATATTATCGGCAGACTATGTATTATGTAATAATCCTCAGTGGAAAAATTATGTTGCTGGTGGCAGAGAAATTAATGCTCTTACTGAGGAGGATTCTCTTTTGTGGGTAGGAACGGATATTGGTCTAGTACGTATTAATAAAAATACAAATGTGAATACGTATTATGATCAAATATCTGGTTTACCCTCCACCGGCGTTACCACAGTAGTTATCGACAATCAAAATAACAAATGGATTGGAACTGGTGGAGGCCTTGTAAAATATGACAATAATAGCTGGGAAATATTTAATACATCAAATTCAGATATTCCAGCTAATTTTATCCAAGCTCTTTACGTAGATATTAATGATAACTTATGGATTGGTTCAGGCGCTAGTTTAAAACAACTTTGGGGTCAATTATCTTTCTTTGATGGTGAGTCATGGACTACATATAATTCAAATAATTCTGACTTTCCATATAAATATGTTCATTCGATTGCTGAAGATTCTATAGGTAATTTCTGGATAGGTACTGGAGGAGGATTGGCAAAATTTGATGGTGTAGATTTTCAGATATTTGATACAGATAATTCTGATATTCCATCGGTACATGTAAATTCTGTAATTATAGATAGTAATAATGTGAAAATCATTGGAATGTTCGGAGGTTTGAGTTTTTACAAAGATTCCTCATGGATTAATTCTACCACTTCTAATTCACCTTTACCTCATAATGAGGTTGAAGAACTATCATTAGATTCACAAAACAATTTGTGGATTGGTACATGGGGTGGATTAGCGAAACTTAAAGATACGAACTGGGTTGTTTACAACACAAGTAATTCAGATTTATGGGCGAATGACATAACATCGTTATTCATCGACAATGATGATACTAAATGGATTGGGACCTTCAGCTATTCTACTGATCATGGTTTAATTCAACTCAAAGATGGAATTTGGACAAGATATAGTACCTCGCCTACTGGTCTTCCCACAAATTACATAAATAACATTTTAATCGATAATGAAAACGCAAAATGGATTGGTACAGACTTTGGCTTAGTTAAATATCATAATGATTTATGGACAGTATGGGATAGTTCAAATTCGGATTTACCTTATGATCATGTAAGAAAAATTTCAATTGATAGTGAAAATAACTTATGGATGAGCACATTAGGTGACTGGGTTTTTGATCCACTTGGAGCTTTAGTAAAATTTGATGGAAATAATTGGTTTTCTTATGATAAGGATAATTCTGATTTACCAAGTAATTATATATCTGATATTGCTATTTCAGATAACGATATAAAGTGGATTGGTACTGATAGTGGTTTAGTTAAATATAATGATATCAGTTGGACTATTTTTAACACGGGAAATTCACCATTATCGGATGATTTAATACGGTGCATTCATATAGTCGATACAGTTAAATGGATTGGAACTTACTCTGGATTAGTAAGTTATGATAACCATAATTGGGCTGTATATAAAACGGATAATAGTGACCTGCCCAGCAATCATATCAATGATATAACTCATGATAATTATGGGAATTTATGGGTTGCCACAGATGAAGGACTTGCAAAATTTGAGGGAGAATCGTGGGAGATTTATAATTCTGGTAATTCAGGCTTACCAGATAATTATATTCTTTCAGTATTTATAGATGACAGCTTGAAATGGATGGGTGGATATAATACCGGATTAGTGAAATATGATGATTCCGATTGGACTGTTTATAATGAGAATAATTCTTTTATTCTAAGTAACACAGTCAATTTTATCACTAAAGATACGAATAATAATTTGTGGTTAATATGCGATGATGAAGGTATATCCGTTTTTAACGAAAATGGCCTTGCGGATACTAATGATGGTTCTATTATAAATACTTTTTCAGAAAATTTTATTATATATAATAATTATCCCAATCCGTTTAATAAATATACAACTATTAAATTTTCAGTTCCAAACAATTCAAATGTGAAAATAGATATATATAATATTCTAGGACAATTTATAAGAAATATGTTTGATAAAAATGTTACTGCAGGATATAATGAAATCAATATTAGTTTAGAGAACCTGAGCTCTGGAATATATTTCTATCGTATTTCAACCCCCATAGATGTAAAATATGGTAAAATGACATTTATTAATTAATCCTATTGTTTATTAATAGACTCTTTATTACTTATTTCAAATACCCCCCCCAAAAAATTATTCTCACACAAAGACACAGAGAACACAAAGTTAACAAAATATTTTGTTTTTAAGCCAAGAGCCAAAGACTAAAGGCAAATAGCTATGTTTAACAATATATGTTGACAAAGATGGAATTCTTATTAAAATTTCAACATAATAAAGGAGGTATATAATGGCAGATAAGAAAGCAGACCTGGCAGGGCCGGGCATAAGTACTTATGAACAAG
>CAZRYJ010000037.1:0-16599 GCA_964604245.1 uncultured bacterium
GATTACTATGGATTGCTTGGTATCTTATGGGATGAAGAGAGGCATTCTAAATCGGACGTTCCAATCGTAAGGGGTTGGAGGCCTTCTCTTTATCCCTTTATTTAATTCTTCCAACACATCCATTGAATTGTAATGTATATTTATAATGATTCTACCCTATATACAAGGATATTTATTTTTAGTATAACATACGAGGGGTTGGGATTTAGTTAAGACAACAAAATTTAATTTTTTTCTCTGTGCTCTCTGTGTGTTTTTTGTTCCTCTGTGTGCTCTGTGGTTAATATTTTTTGTTACGATTTAGTTTTAGAGTAAATACCGCTTACTATACCCATTCCCATCCAGAATAACATCCCGAGACCAACAACGTAAATATTATTGTCAATTAAATTGTGGATAGCTACTCCAATAAGGGAAGCGAATAATCCCTGCGACATCCACTTCTCGTACTCGTTGTCTCTTAAATTTTCTTTTAATCTGGAATAATTTTCGAGACTCCATTTAATTGCGGTTCCAAATACTGCTATAAGGGCTGATATGCCAAGTATTCCTGCTTCTACGAGGAAATTTATATACATATTGTGGATATAATGGGCTCCTTTCTTATATTCCACAGGAGAATATTCTTCGCATAAAAGATAAAAATTATGTATGCCTACGCCGGTAAATATGGAATTCTCTTTCCACATCTTGATTCCGGCTTTAAACGCTGTAAGTCTACTCAGATTAATGCCCTCTTTGAAGGCTATAAATAACCTGGTCTTTAAAGGGGGGTATAATAGTGATATTACCGTTAATGCAATAGGCAGTGAGAAGGCTATAAGTTTTTTCTTTTTTATAAATAATAGTATGGAAAGTGAAAAAATAAGTGCAACAGTGGGTCCTCTGGAGGATGTTAAAAAGAAAGTTATAATTCCGAGGATTATAGATACCCGCGAAAATACCTTTGATTTTTCTTCGATAGAGAAAGAAATCAGGATAGGCAAACTAAAACCAAGCAGAGCGGCCAAAATTAAAGGATTGTAACATATGGAAGCGATTCTGTTGGTTCCAAGGGGACGAGTTACTATCGGTATATTCTTATAGACTAATGAAAAGCCGGTTATATATTGTATTATTCCTATTACCGATACAAGTGTTACCAATGCTGTTAGTGTTTTAACGAATTTTTCCAGACGTTGTTTTTCGCTTACGAGTTCTTTTGCAAGAAAATAAACCAAAATATATGATAGGAATGCAGAGCTGGCGTAGAAGCTGTGTCTTTTGTAAACTCCGAATATTGATGAAAGAAGAATAGTTCCCAGTAGAATAATTTGTAGTTTGTCCAGGAGGTTAAAGCGGATATTGTTCCTTGAGAGAAGTAACAATACCAGGGAAGTTAATGTTAAGGGTATGGCGGCATATGCGGATATGGGCGTAAAAAAAAGCCCTCCCAGCAGAAAGAAGAAAGCTTTGTCTTTATATGTTTTTTTATCCATGCGGATATATGTATAACTTTTTAAGGGAGAAAATCAAGGTCTTTTTTTTACCGTCATCCGTCGTCGGTCTTCGGTCGGTTTTAGACCTAAAACCTAATACCTGCCCCGCACTTTTTTCTTTGCTTTGATATGTTCTTCGTATGTTTTACTGAATATATGATCTCCTTTGCCTGTGGCTACGTAAAACAAGTAATTGGTTCTTGAAGGATGAAGCGCGGAAACTATCGATTGAAATCCGGGGCTGGCGATTGGGCCGGGCGGCAAGCCTCTGTTTCTGTATGTGTTGTATGGAGACTTTACTCTCAAGTCTTTGTACAGTACTTTTCTTTTATGCCTGCCTAGTGCGTAAAGAATGGTAGCATCGATTTGAAGAGGCATGTTTTTCTCCAATCTGTTGTAAATTACCGAGGCAATGATCGATTTTTCTCTGTCTATCATTGCTTCTCTTTCAATCATTGAAGCTATAGTTATAATTTCGTAGGCATCGAAGTTCATAGATTTGATTTTTATTTTTTGCGAAGGTTTTAAGATAGCGTAGAGACTGGAGACCATTTTTTTTATAATGTTTTCCGCCTTTTCTCCTTTATAGAAGATATATGTGTCGGGGAAAAGATACCCTTCAAGAGTTCTTTTATTTATTCCGAGTTTTTTGATAAAGCTTGTGTCCTTAGTGAGAGAATCTAATTCGACGGTATTGATATCTGTATCCTTGTGTCTGCGGAATGCGTTTATTGTTTCGTTTATCTTTAAACCTTCAGGGATTGTGACTTTCACCGTTAATCGTCTTCCTTTAATTAGATTTTTTAGTATTTCTCTGGGGTCTTCATATATTTTGAATTTGTACCATCCGTAAGAAAGGGAAGTCGATTTTTTAAAGGTAACAACCATAAGCTTGAACCCTATCCTATCCTGAATAATCCTTGCTCCTTTTAATTTTCTTGAAATTATATTTAGATTATCGCCTTCTTCGATTTTAATTATAGCATATTCCTTTTTAGATGGGGTTGCCAGTGGATATAAAATAATGCCGATTGCTATAATTATAAGTATAGCTTTAATTCTCATCGAGGTAACCTTTAAGTATTAAGGATGCGGAAATTTTATCTATAAGTTTTTTATCTTTCTTTTTTCCTAACTCGGAAGCAATTTTAGTTGCTTCTTTGGTGGTAAAACGTTCATCCTGAAGTTTTATGGGTATGTTCAGTTCTTTTTCGATTTCTTCTTTTATTTTTTGGACAAATTTTGCCCTTTGCCCTATTTTTCCCGTTGTTGTTAGTGGAAATCCAAGTACCATTCCTTTGAAATTGTATTCCTTGTCTAAATCTTTAATTTCTCTTAGTAAATGTTCGGTTTTAACGGTTTTCTCCGGTTTTACTATATTGAGACTGTTGCTTATGGCGATGCCAGTCCATTTGGTTCCTACGTCGAGTCCAATCCAATATTTCATAATTCAATATAACAAATTTGATTTTATTTTCAAGTTACCACGAAGCCCTACAACAACCCCTCAAATAGTTAACCACAAGATTGCACGAGATTAGCACAAGATTACCTTACCACACCCCATTTTTACTTTTTGTTTTATCGAACCCACGACCTAACGACCCAACGAACAAACAAAAGAAGGAACAACAAATAGCCACGGATTTATACTGGTTTTACATTTTTTTGTTTGACTCGAGACTCATGACACACGACTCAATTCAGATTCTAAGAATCTGAATTGCCCTTGACAAAAAGGTGTGTTTTTATTAATGTTATTAAAAGTTAGTTATTAATTAAATGTGACAGATATTGTAAATTCAGAAATATCTCTATAGATAGAGAAGGTTAAGGAGGTTAAGTGTCTGTTAAGATAAGATTAAGGACTGTGGGGAAAAGAAAACAGCATAGTTATAGAATTGTTGCGATTGAGTCGAGAAATCCCAGAAATGGCAAGTATTTAGAACAGTTAGGATGGTATAATCCACGTTCGAAAGAGCTTCAGATAGACGAGGAAGGAATCAAAAAATGGCAGGAAAAAGGTGCGATTTTGACTGATGCGGTTAAAGCGTTAATGAAAAGATGGAACGCAAGTGCAAGTAAAGCGGAGGAGGTAAGCGATGTTGAAGGAGCTGATAATTTACATAGCAAAGTCACTGGTGGATCAACCTGAAGAAGTGGAGCTGGAGGAAATAGCGGGAGAGAGAACTGTCATGTATGAGCTTAAGGTTAGTAAAAAGGACATCGGAAAAATCATAGGTAAAGGCGGAAAAACGGCGAAAGCGATAAGAACAATTGTTACGGCAGCGTCAATGAAGATTGGGAAGAGAGCAATTCTCGAAATTTTAGAACCTTCAGAACCTTCGTAATTATTTTTTTCTCCCTGCGCGGCAGCTAAGATGAAAATTAACATATTTAGTATTTTCCCTTCATTGTTTGAGTCTTTTCTGGAAACAGGGATAATCGGAAGGGCAAAAGAAAAGGGAATTATTTTTTTTAATTTAATTGATATAAGAGATTTTTCTTCGGATACATACGGTACAGTGGATGATTCTCCGTATGGCGGTGGTCCGGGAATGGTGATGATGGCCGAACCAATTGTTAAAGCATTAGAGAGTTTAGGGGAAAGAGGAAAAACCTATTTGCTTTCTCCTCGCGGCAAGAATTTAAATCAAAAGATGGCTAGAGAGTTATCAAAGGAAAAAGTTTTGAGTTTAGTTTGTGGTCGATATAAAGGTGTGGATGAGAGAGTAAGAGATTTTGTTGATGGAGAAATATCAATTGGTGATTATATTTTGAGTGGAGGGGAAGTTGCAGCTATGGTGGTTGTTGAGGCGCTAACAAGACTCCTCCCGGGAGCAGTTGGCGATGTTGATTCGGTGAATACCGATTCTTTTGAGAGAGGTCTTTTAGATTCACCGATTTATACAAGACCTCAGGAGTTCAGAGGAAAGGAAGTTCCGGAGGTATTGCTTTCGGGAAATCATGCGAAGATTAAAGGCTGGAGAGAAGAAGAAGCGATTAAATTAACAAGAAAATATAGAAAGGACATTGTGGAAAATTAACATCATGTTCGAAAGGAGATTAAGGTGGATGACTTAAAAATTATAGAAGGAAATCATTTGGTGGACAATTTACCCGAGTTTGGACCTGGTGATTCGGTAAGGGTAGTTACTTCCGTTAAAAGAGGGGACAGGGATAGATTGCAGCGTTTTGAAGGAATAGTAATTAAGATAAAAGGTTCGGGGACCGGTAAAACTTTTACGGTAAGGAAAGTTTCTCAGGGTATAGGAGTAGAGAAGATTTTTCCCTTGAATTCACCAAGGATAAAGTCGATAGAAATTCTTAAAAAGGGTAAGGTGAGGAGAGCCAAGCTTTACTATCTAAGAGAAAAAGAAGGAAAGGCGGCAAAAATAAAAGAGAAGAAATGACTGGCGGCGATGAGGGTTGGATTTCTCCCGGAGCTACCCTGATTTGCGGGATAGATGAAGTGGGGAGAGGCTCTCTTGCAGGTCCGGTTGCTTCTGCCGCGGTTATTTTTCAGAGAGGTGTTTATGTGCCTGGTGTCGATGATTCTAAAAAACTTTCACCTACTAAAAGACTCAAACTTTTTCCGGAAATTTTAAGAAATTCGGTCTCGGTTGGTATCGGATATGTTGATTCCTTTTTAATAGATAGTTGGGGTATAGATTATGCCGTTACTCTTTCTATGTACCGTGCGATAACAGGGCTCTCCATAATGCCGGACTGGGTCCTTGTGGATGGATATCCTATTCCTGAATTACCCTTTTCTCAAACAGCAATTAAAGGTGGCGATGGTTTGTCGCACGCTATAGGTGCTGCATCTATAATTGCTAAGGTCCTGAGAGATAGAGTGATGGAGTTTTTTGATATTATATTTCCGAGATATAATTTTGCTAGACATAAGGGATACGGTACTGCAGCTCATATAAAGAGTATAAAGGATTTTGGTCCAACTAAGATTCATAGAAAAAGTTTTGCACCACTGCGAGATTTTATAAATGGGATTTAAAGATAGAGGGGAAGCTATGGCTGCCAGTTATCTCAAGAAAAAGGGATATAAAATTCTTGCCAGCAATTTTAACGGAAAAGGATTTGAAATAGATATTGTTACGAGTAAGGAAAATATAATAGCTTTTGTAGAAGTTAAGAGAAGAAAATCTTCTAACTTTATGAATCCTTTATTGAGTATTGGTAAGAAAAGAAAAGAACATATGATAAAAGGAGCTAAATTCTTTTTAAAGGCAAATGACCTTTATGATAGATGTGATGTACGGTTTGATGTGATAACTATAATCGGAAGTGAAGAAAATGTTGAACATTATGAAGATGCGTTCAGGGTTTAGAAATAAGGATTTACAGAAACAACGAATTGCACGAAACCCCTAAACCCAAAAAAAACAAAATTTACCACAGAGAACACAGAGAAAAAGGAAAACACACAGAGCGCACAGAGAATTTTATTGTGTTTCTTAAAACCCATCCCAATGCCCCAATAATAGCTACGGATGTACCTATCGCGGCAAAGCCGCTACCCAACCACACCACAAAATTATTATCGCCGCAGAGACGTAAAGGACGCAGATGAACGCAGATTTTCAGGATTTATTATTGTTGTTTAAAACTCCTCTCACAACCCCATTATTTAGACAGCGCACACCCCATACGCATTATCCTTTGTTCTGTAACAAAAAATTTCCAATTTTTTTTCTTGACAAGATTATCCTTTTATCTTATATTGTTTTTGATGTGGTTTACTGAATATTTACGTTTAACTGTAAGATTAAAGTTCGGTAAATAATGTCTTTTCTTCTTTTGTGAAAGGAGGAGAGAAGGCCTAAATCCTAAATATTTTATATGTTTTCTTTAATGAATGTCACCCATCATAGACTTATATTATAATTTTTTAGCATAAGGTTCGTTTAAGGAGGTTAAGAAGTGAAAAGACTTCTAATTTTATCAAAAATGTTATTGTTACTTGTTTGTTTTACTGTTATGTTATTTGCCCAGAATAGTGGTAGTCTTATTAATAATAGGCTGCTGGTTCCACATGTAGAAAATGCTCCTACAATCGACGGTGTGTTGGATGTCGACTGGGATTTCCCTGACGTTGGTATGTTCGTCTATGTGGATGATGTTCTCCCGGAGGGTGGCCCCACGGATCTCTCCGCCCTCTATCGTATTGCGTGGAATGCGGAGGGCATCTATTTCTTTGGAAGGGTAATTGATGATTTAATCGATGTGGCTCATGCGGATTCCTGGGAGCGCGACTGCTGGGAACTCTATTTTGATGGCGGAAACGAAAAAGATGCAGATTACGATGCCAATGATGTCCAGTGGAGATGGGTTTATGGATCGGAGACCGGAGAGCCCGGAGTAGGACAGCCCGAATGTCCGAATTCGGAATGTGCCTGGGTCCTAACCGCTAACGGTTATGACTTTGAATTGGCGATTCCTGCTGGAGACTTGACGTTTGTTCCCGCGGAAGGTCTTGTCATTGGCTGGGAAACCCAGACCAATGACAACGACGGTGGCAATCGTGAGACCATGACAAAATGGTGGTCTAATAGCGGTGACTCCTATCTGCATGCAAGTCTCTTTGGAACAGCGAAGCTTGCTGGGGATGATGTCACTTTGGAGATACCAGAACTTGAATTTGCTCCGATAATCGACGGTGTGTTGGATGCCGACTGGGATGGGAAGGTTCCCGAAGTTGCTATGACTGCCACTACGGATCAGGTTTTACCTGATGGCGGCTACGTGGATTTCTCCACATTCTATCGTATTGCGTGGAATGCGGAGGGCATCTATTTCTTTGGAAGGGTAATTGATGATTTAATCGATGTGGCTCATGCGGATTCCTGGGAGCGCGACTGCTGGGAACTCTATTTTGATGGCGGAAACGAAAAAGATGCAGATTACGATGCCAATGATGTCCAGTGGAGATGGGTTTATGGATCGGAGACCGGAGAGCCCGGAGTAGGACAGCCCGAATGTCCGAATTCGGAATGTGCCTGGGTCCTAACCGCTAACGGTTATGACTTTGAATTGGCGATTCCTGCTGGAGACTTGACGTTTGTTCCCGCGGAAGGTCTTGTCATTGGCTGGGAAACCCATACCGCTGACAACGACGGTGGCAATCGTGAGACCGTGACAAAATGGTGGTCTAATAGCAATGACTCCTATCTGCATGCAAGTCTCTTTGGAACAGCGATACTTGCACCTATACCTATACCATTCATTACAGTAACCTCCCCAAACGGTGGTGAAGACTGGCAGGTTGGAAGCAGTCAAAACATTACCTGGAATTCGAGTGGGACAAGTGGAGATGTTCACATTGAATATTCAACAAACAATGGTTCTGATTGGTCAGACGTAATTGCGAGTACATCGGATGATGGAACTCATTCCTGGACAATACCGGATGCGCCTTCAGGGAATTGTCTGGTAAAAGTGAGTGATACAGATGGTGATCCTACTGATGCAAGTGATGCAGTGTTTACGATATCTCCGTCTCCGGTACCATTTATCTCGGTTACCGCTCCCAACGGTGGAGAAGACTGGGAAGTTGGAAGCAGTCAAAATATTACCTGGAATTCGAGTGGGACAAGTGGAGATGTTCACATTGAATATTCAACAAACAATGGTTCTGATTGGTCAGACGTAATTGCGAGTACATCGGATGATGGAACTCATTCCTGGACAATACCGGATGCGCCTTCAGGGAATTGTCTGGTTAGGGTGAGTGATGCAGATGGTGATCCTACGGACCAGAGTGATGCGGTGTTTACAATTTCACCTATACCATTCATTACAGTTACCTCTCCCAATGGAGGCGAGGATTGGCAGGCAGACAGCACGTATGATATTACATGGACTTCCAGTGGTACCAGTGGGAATGTGAAGATTGAGTCTTCAATCAACAACGGTTCTAATTGGTCGGACGTAATTGCCAGTACATCAGACACTGGTGCGTATTCCTGGACAATACCGGATAACCCTTCAGATAGTTGTTTTGTGCGGATAGGTGACATAGATGGGAGTCCATTGGATACAAGTGATGCTATATTTACGATTTCGACTGTTTCAGCCGTTCCACTTGCTAAGTTACCTAAGGTTTATTCAATGAGTGTAAGAGAAATAACAACAGGTAATAAGTTTGAAATCAAATACGCTCTTCCTGAAAAGGCTAAGTTCAGATTAGAGGTGTATGATATAAAGGGTACAAGGGTAAAAGAACTTTCAGAAGAGAGTCCCCTAGGCTTTTATTCAAGAGAGATAGATATGAGCAATAAACCAGCAGGAGTGTACTTCATTAGAATGGAAGCAAACGGGAAAAAGTTTACTAAAACAAACAAGTTTGTATTGGTAAGATGAGTGATGCCTTTTGCTTCACTTGATTTATTAGCCACAAAGGCACCAAGACACAAAGAAAATAGAACAATAACGGGGTCAGACCTTCTTTGAAAAGTGTCAAGGGATGGGGTTAAATTAATCCTTTTTTACCTCCTGTTAAAATTAATATTAAAAATATCTCTGGGTGACTTTTTCCTGTTTGTTTTCTTATTCTTCTTTTGATGGCTTCTACATAATATTTCTTAAAATGTGAAAAGGTTGGCATTTTGTGTGATAATAACATGTGTCTGTAAGAGAATAAGAGTTGGGGCTTGTCCCCAACATTCAACAAAGCGTGGGACAGACCCACGCGCTACAGGAAATGTATATATAAAATAATGGAATCTATACTTGACGGTCTGGCTCTGTGGTTCATTGTTTTTCATTTTTCCCGGAAATGTACTTGACAAAAAAATAAACTAAATGTACTTTGTTGCTGAAAAAATGAGGACTTTTAAATTATTCGATTATAATCCTTTTGAAAAAAACTTTATATTTCTGTTTCTTTGTATATTTGTTTTTTTTGTCTTGGACTGTGCTAAAATTGGTCCACCTGTTCCATTAAGGAAAGATTATACCGAGGCAGAAGAAAAAGAAATTCCTTCTGTATTAATTTACGGTACTATTGTAGAAAATCAAGATTCGGTTGGTGTCCAAAAGTACGATGAAGCAAGCTGGATTAATCTGCAGTTTATGGGAGAAATAGATACGACTTCCAGAGGAATAAGAGTGATTGATGTTGCCGGCAATGAGGTTCCGTTTATCCGGGAATGGGATGTTTATGAAGATAGGACGTTTCTTGTTTTAAAGCCCGGCGAGAGATTAGATTATAATACAGTTTACGTGCTTAATATATACGGAACAGAGGTATACAAATTAGATGGAGGATACGTTGATTTTGACGTGGATGGAGTAGGGGGAGAAGCTGTTGATGATGATTTTGTTTTTTCTTTTGTTACGTTGAAGTCCGATAATTCTAAAGGAGAGTGGCCTGTTATTATAGAAGATAAATTTCCGCCTTTTGTAGTTTCATCCTTAAAATTTCTTATTAATGAGAAGTCAACCGATTATCTCTGGACTGATGTTAATATAGCACTGGAAATTTACGACCATACCTGGCAGACCGCTGACACTTCGGTAATTGTCGGGAAAGTGGATGCTGCCACCCTCAGCAAGGATGATTTCAAGATTGTTGAGGAAAAGAGTGGGAAAGAAATAACCTTAAGGAGTATCACCTATATTGATGATCTTACAGATGCGGATTTCGGCAGGGTTATTATTGATCCAACGGATAATCTTAAACCGCAAAGCTGGTATATTTTGAGGGTTTTGGGGGGTATTTCGGATATGAGCGGCAACAAACTTGGTAAGGATGATTCTGTCGTTTTTGAGGAGAAATTCAGAACATTTACATGTAATCATGATAGTACTGAGTGTATTCTTGATACAATTCCACCTGTGATATTGAACTGGAAAAATCTGGGTCCTTCTTTTGAGGTTGCTTTTTCTGAGTTGATTGATATTGCGAGTGTAACTGATAGTTCGGTTTATATTCCGGAAGTTGAGGGTGACTTATCCATCAGAAATGAGTATGGTCAGACATTCGTACGTTTTGCTACTTTAAAACGCGGTAGTGTTTCCGGCTATACGGGTTTTGTTACGGAAGAAGTAAGGGACTTAGCCGGTAATAAAATAAAGGAGGTCAGTTATTACTTTGAAAGAAAAATTGATTGAGGCGGCGATAAAGGCAAAAGAAAAAGCATATGCACCTTATTCGAATTTTCATGTAGGTGCAGCTCTGCTCGCAAATGGTAAAATATTTACCGGTTTTAATATAGAAAATGCTTCTTATTCTTTGACTGTTTGTGCTGAGAGAGTGGCCGGGATAAATGCTATTGTTGATGATTGTAAGGACTTTGAGAAAATAGCTGTTGCTGCTTGCGTAGAAGATTTTATTATCCCCTGCGGAGCCTGTTTGCAGTTTTTGGCTGAGTTTGTAAGCGATTTAGAAATTATTCTTGTTAATGGCAGGGGAGACTCTAAGGCTATAACTCTTAGAAATCTTCTACCCTCTCCTTTTTCGCTCTAATATTTTAGTTAGGATGTTAGGAAGTTGGGAGGTTGGGAAGTTAAAACAATAAATAATCCTGTTGATCCGTGTTAATCTGCGTCCTATTCCCTTCGTGTCTTTGTGTCTTCGTGGCTAATTATTCGGTGGTGTGTAGGGGCTGTGTTTTTTATTTACCCCAGTTATTATATTTACAGGATAGAGGGAGTATTGAATCGAATCCGTAACGGTTACGTATTTCCAATATTTTCTTCTCAAGATTAGTTTTCTTGTTGTCCCGGAATAAAGAAGGCATTTTTGTTAGTTCGGAGGCTCTTACACTGATAAGCCGAATCCATCTTTTTGGTATTTCGTTGAAGATTTCTTTCGCGATGGGGTATATATCGGATGCCAGATTGGTTGGAGCTATTTTTCTGTATCCTTTTTTCTCGCTAAAGTCAGCAGCCCTGAGGGTTACGGAGATTTTTGTCGCATAAACACTTTTCTTTTGAAGTTTTAGTGCCACTTTTTCCGTCAGGTAATACAATAGGGAATATAACTCATCAAGATTTTTTGTGTCTTTTTCCAGGGTTTTAGATTTGGATATTGATTTTTGCGGCTGATTTTTGGATATTTTGCTGTAGTAAATAGAAGTTATCCATTTTATTCCGCTTAGACCAAAGTCCTTTAATATTTCTCTTCTGGGATAAGTTAGAAGGTCTCCGATGGTAAATATGTTTATTTTATTGAGTTTTTCTTTCGAGCTTTTTCCTATGCCCGGGAATTTCGATATGGGAAGAGGGAAAACATATTCTTCTTCTTTTCCCGCGGGAATAAGAATAATTCCGTTCGGCTTTACTTGTTCTGCGGCTATTTTTGCTACTGTCTTACTGGTTGATATTCCTATAGTTACGTTTATTTCGAGACTTTTTCGTATCTTATTTTTTATCTGGTGACCTATATGTTCCGGACTTTTAGTGAATTTGGGGGAGGAGGGTAAGTCTATGTATGCTTCATCGATTGATATTCCTTCTATTTTATCGGAATATTCATTAAGTATGGAATAAAAAATACCGGAAAAGGCTTCGTAAATTCTCATATGAGGTTGAACGAAAATACAATGGGGGCAAAGTTTTTTAGCCTTTCCTGCCGGCTGGGCGGAGTGAACTCCGAATTTTCTTGCTTCGTAAGAAGCGGCTGATACGACTCCTCTTCTTTTTTTTGGATCTCCGGCAACTACGACCGGTTTACCTCTAAGATTAGGATTTAAAGCCTGCTCCACAGAAGCAAAGAATGCGTCAAGGTCGGCATATAAAATCAATTATAGTAGCTCCTTATAACTCCTATTACAACTCCTATAACTTCGAAGTTTTTATCTATGATGGAGTAATCGGGATTCTCGGGTCTTAGAATCCAATTTCCGGTTTTCCTGTCGAGTTTTTTCACTGTTGTTTCATCTTCGATGAGAGCCACCACTATATTTCCTTTTAACGGTTCCCTAACTCTATCTATAACCACAAGATCCCCTTCGTGGATACCCGCACCTATCATGCTTTCTCCTTTTACCCTGAGAAGGAAATTGTTTTTCCATTTATTCAGAGAAAAATAACCATCGATTCCTTCGAATTCCAGGGTGGGTTTCCCGGCTGCGACTCTTCCTATTATAGGCATGCCCGTTTCCTGCAGGCTGATTCCGCGAGCGATACCTTTCTTCTTTCTGATGATTCCTTTTCGTGCGAGCTCGTCAAGGTGGACTTTTACAGCTTTAGTGCTTTTAAATTCAAGATGCCCGGCTATTTCCCTTACACTTGGGGCAAACCCCTTCCTTTCTATAAAATCTTTTAAGAATTCAACTATTTTGTCCTTTGTTTTCACTTGTGCCTCCAGGTAAACATATGTTTACCTGATATTGTATCGATTGTTTTTTGTTTGTCAAGGGCAATTTTTATGCCACGAAGACACAAAGACACTAAGAGAATAAGGCGTAAATTAAAAAGCATTTGTGCTATTTGTGCGATTTGTTGTTCCTTTTGGTTGATGTTGGGATGGGCTTCTGTCTTCTGTCTCCTGGCTTCTAAATTCTTTCTTGTTTTGTATTCTTTGTGGTAAATGTTTTTTTTGTGTTTTTCGTTTATTTCGTGGTAAAAATACCCATTGTGGAAATTTCAAAATAAACATAATACTGCCCTTGACATAAGGGAAATATTTGTTTATATAGAATAGAGAAAAATAGGAGATATTATGGCTAAAGAAAAAGAATTTTTAGAAGAAGGAAAAAGGTTGATAGAAGAGGGGAGTTATCAAAAAGCCAGTTTTTTTCTGAAGAAGGCGCTGAAGAAAAATCCCGATTATCCGGATATTAATAATTTGATGGGTGTGGCTTTATCTCTTTCGGGGAGATATAAAGAGGCGATGACTTATTTTGTAAGAGCAATTAAAAGTAACCCTGAATATATTGAAGGGCATATAAATTACGCCTTAACTCTTAATCAGTTAGGTGAAATCGAAAAAGCGGGGGAGGAGTTTGAAATAGCTGAAAAGCTTGAATTGGAAAGAGATTCCGAGATGGAAAAAGTTGAATTTTCTGTTAGGGCAAGGATTGCAAATGTGCATAAGGAGGCTGCTGTTTTGTATGCCAGTATAGAAAGGGACGATGAGGCAATTGCAGAACTCCAGAAAGCACTTCGATTCGCTCCTAATTTTCATGATATTCGAACGTTGTTAGGTAAAATGTATATAAAAAAAGGTGATTACGCAGAAGCGAAAGAAGAATTGAAAGAGGTCTTAAAGAGGAGCGGAGACTTTGTGCCTGCTGCTGTAAAATTGGGTTTTTGTTATTATAAGGAAGACGATAAAGAAATGGCGAGAGAGATATGGGGAAAGGCTAAAGAATTGGATCCGGATAATAAAAGTTTAAAGATGTATCTCGAGCTGCCGTAAATTACCTTTTTGGTGTAGTGAATCTTAAGAAAACTCTAAATCTTCCCAGGACTGATTTCCCTATGAAAGGGAATCTTACTGAAAAAGAACCTGAGTTTGTCCAATTCTGGGAGAAAAACACAATTTATAAAAAAGCTCTTAAGAAGAGAGAAGGTGGAGAAAAATTTATTCTTCACGATGGTCCTCCGTACGCTAACGGTCACATTCATCTCGGTCAGACAATGAATAAAATTATCAAGGATATTACCGTTAAATACAAAATGCTGAAAGGATTCTATACTCCGTATAGACCCGGCTGGGATGCCCATGGCATGCCCATTGAAAATATTGTGGTAAAAAATTTTAAAGAAGAGGATGACATTCTCGCTATAAGGAAAAGTTGCAGAGAGTTTGCTTCCGGATGGATTAAAGAACAGGGGAAAGATTTCAAGCGTTTGGGAATTTTGGGTGAGTGGGATAGACCTTATATTACTATGAGTAATGAATATGAGGGAATGGAATTAGAGCTTCTTTCTAAAGTTGTGGAGAAAGGGTATGTTTATCGAGGTTATATGCCGGTTCACTGGTGCCCGGGTTGTGAGACGGCTCTTGCGATTTCTGAAATTGAATACAAAATGATGGATTCTCCGTCATTGACTTTTACTATGAAAGGGGAAGACTACGATGTTTTGATATGGACTACGACTCCCTGGACGATTATTTCAAATCTTGCTCTGGCGGTTCATCCTGATTATGCGTATGTGATTGTCGAGGCAGATAATAGAAAATTTCTTTTGGCTGAGAGTTTACTTGAAAAAAATGTAGGGAAAGCCAGCTGGGATAATTTTAAAGTTATTGAAAAGTTTAAAGGGACAGAATTAGAAGGTACTACCTTTAAACATCCTTTTGTGGATAGGGAATCAGTTATTCGTCTGGCAAAATTTGTTACAATGGATGAAGGGACGGGAATTGTTCATATAGCACCGGGACACGGTAGGGAAGATTATATTCTTGGAAAAGAAGTGGGTCTTGACATTTACTCCCCAGTTGACGAGAAGGGTAAATTTACGGAGGAAGCTAAAGGCTTTGAAGGTTTGACAACAACCGAGGCGTCGGATAGAGTAATTGAAATTTTAAAAGAGAAAGGCAGTTTAGTTCGTTTGAGTAAAATTCAGCACAGTTATCCGATTTGCTGGAGATCTAAAACGCCGCTTATATTTCGCGCTACCGAACAATGGTTTATTTCTATTGATCATAATGATTTAAGAAAAAAAGCTCTGGAAGCTGTCAGGAACAGCCAGTGGTATCCGCCTCAGAGTGAAGAAAGAATGTATGCTGCGGTTAGTGACAGACCTGATTGGTGTATTTCCAGACAGAGGAAGTGGGGAGTTAATATTCCGGCTTTCTTCTGCAAGAAATGCGGGGAAGCTATTCTTGATAAAGATATAATTTTGAAAACCTCTGAGTTATTCAAGAAGAGATCCGCGGATGTTTGGTTTGAGTTATCTGTGCAGGACGTTTTGGGCAAAGATTTCAAGTGTAAAAAATGTGGTTCTTCAGAGTTTGAGAAGGGAATGGATATTCTTGATGTCTGGTTTGACTCGGGTATTTCTTCTTTTGGTGCTTTAGAAGAAGAAAATTGGCCTGCCAATATGTATCTTGAAGGGCCTGATCAGCATAGAGGATGGTTTAACTCATCTTTAATGCTTTCTTTGGCTATAAAGGATACTGCTCCCTATGATAAAGTCGTTACCCACGGATGGATGCTGGATAGTGAAGGGCAATCTATGCATAAGTCTCTTGGGAATGTAACCTCCCCCTCGGAAATCGTTGAGGAATTCGGGGCGGATATATTGCGTTTATGGATTTCTTCAGTCAACTGGTCTGGTGATATTAGATATGGAAAAGAGATAATGCAGAGATTGGTTGATGCTTACAGGAAGATAAGAAATAGTTTCAAGTTTATGCTGGGTAACCTTAACGATTTTACGGAAGGAAACCGCTTAGAAGTAAGTGAGTTGTTGCCCGTAGATCGTTTTGTTCTAATAAAACTCAATTCACTAATTTCTGAGGTAGATGAAGACTACAATGCACTTTATTACCACAAGGTATATAGAAAGATTTATGATTTTATAGTGAGTACACTTTCTTCATTTTATCTTGATATAATTAAAGACCGATTATACGTAGAATCAAAAGAAGGTAAGAAGAGAAGAAGCGCTCAGACTGTATTGTTTGAATTAACCAAAAATCTTGCTGTAATGCTTGCTCCTGTTTTATCGTTTACGACCGAGGAGGTCTGGCGATCTTTATTTGGCGAGGAGTCGATTTTTCTTGCCGATTTTCCCGGCTTTTATGAGGAAACTTCGATGGATAAGGAACTAGTTGGAAAATTCGAAAAAATTCTTGAAGTAAGGGATGAATTTCATAAAGTATTAGAAGCCGCTCAAGAGGATAGTTTTATTGGAAATTCTCTTGAGGCAAAGGTGCTTATCAAAAGTGATTTAAAAGAATTAAGGGAATTAGAAGAATATTTAGAGGAGATTTTTATTGCATCCAAAGTAGATTTTGTATCCGAAATAGATTCGAAATATTCATTTGAGGGTAAGCTGGGTTCGTACGGAGTTGAAAAAGCCGAAGGGGGAAAGTGTTCCAGATGCTGGATGTTCAAGGTGAGTGTTGGAGATGATAGTGAGTTTGATACCCTTTGTGAAAGATGTATTGGAGTTATAAAAGGAGGAAATTTTGAGCTGGAAG
>CAZRYJ010000038.1:0-16512 GCA_964604245.1 uncultured bacterium
AAAATTCCGAAAAGTATAAATAAGGAAAAAACATATTGAGAATGAAGCGCAGATGAAGCAAACAACCAAATCAAATAAAAAACAAACATATATACAAGTCCTTTTGTAGTCCTATACACATATCTGAATCTATTTAAAAAAACGAGATAATTATATAAATCAATATACGCGAATATTCCAATAACAAGTAAAGTAAAAACAATCAATTCCAGATAAATATTACTAACAAATCCAATTATTTCTTTGGGAATAACTTGATATGTTAAAATAATAGCGATTACTGCAAATAGTATATCAAAAAACAAAAGCAGAAATTGCTGTTTTTTCCAGATTATATTAACCTCCCTTTTATTATAATTAGACGAACAAATCCCTATATAGTTCCATTTTATTCGCGTTTGCTTAGATAAAAAAAACAAAACTTTAAACAAATTTCACAAATTGTCAACCTCAATTATACCGTAAAAAAGAATAAAAGCAGATCTACATAGATTATCAGGCTTGCAATCACCGCAGAGAAAACTCGTTATTCATCAACTCATTTATTTATCTACTCATTCACCAACTCTCTTTATAACACCTTATAACACCTTGACATTTTTATCTGCCAGGAATATAATATTAACAGGAAGTTAAATACCAATGAAAAACAAAAGTCTTAAACATGATCTTGCGCATATAACTCAAAAGAAAATAAACTTAATTATTATACGAAAATTTATCTTAATCATAACCTTTTCTTATGGATTATCGCTTTACAGTAACGGTGAAAACTTCCCTTTCGGAATGAATAATACTGTTTATTCCGAATTCGATGAAAAAAAATATCAAAATAACGTTAAATTATATAAACAAACTATCGATTCAACAGCCGCACTCGGGATAAAATGGTGGAGAGCATTAAATAAATTCACATGGCTCTCAGTTGAATCAGACAGCGGAAGTTATGATTGGAGTAACGAAGATTCCCTTGTCAAGTGGACAGGAGAAAGAGGCCTTCACATTATTCCAGTTATCGGATGGATATACCCTAAGTGGGCACACCATACTGGCATTCCTCCAGAAGACTCAATATATTGGTATAAGTATCCCTTTGATCCAGGTAAATGGGAAGCTTATATGAAATTTACCCAAGACATGGCAGAAAGGTACGATGGAGATGATTCACTCGATATGCCTGGATTGGTTTTACCTGTTAAATACTGGGAATGCATAAATGAACCTTACTGCACAAAAGGGTTCCTCGGAAATTTAGAACAATATGCGGAAATTTTCGATTCTACAAGAGCGGCTTTAAAGAGAGCAGATCCGGAAGCTAAGTTAGGAGGTCCCTGCCTGAACTCAAAGAATACTAATCTCACCTGGTATTATTATGATATTAATACTAATGAACTAAAAGATACCACATACCCATACATAAATATGCTTAATGAAATCTTAGGGCGTATAGAAAACATTGATTTTATAACACACCATATATACCACTATGAACTCCAGGGTCCAAAAAAGACTATGAAAGATTTAAGAGGGATAAGAAACGAAGTTGGGGATTCCATTCCTATCTGGATTACAGAGTGCGGCTACCAGTGGTATCAGTATTATCATAAGTACTACAACTATACCTTCGATAATAGATATTCTTTCTATACTCACTATTATCCGTATTGGGAAAGGGATACAATATGGATTGCGGATACCGCTTTAATATACTGGGTTGATACAACAGGCATCTGGACACCCGCCAGACAGGCTGAAAAGTACAATGAGTTGTTAGACTCTATCCATACACTTTTAGACGAAGAATCAAATTATAAATTTTTCTTTTATAGCATAAATCCACTAACTCTGGGACTATCTCTGGAATATAATACGATTTTTGAGTTAGATTGTAGTAAGGTTATTTGCACTCTAAGAGTAAAGAAATTAACAGTAAACGATCCCCTCTGGGAAAATCATACTTCAAAACAACTATCTATACTAAGGAGAAATTTTAAACCTCTCCCCGCTTATTATACTTTAAAAAACTATATAAAAAATAACTTTCATAAGCCATAACTTATCTTTAAGAATGCTCTTCCTACATCCGGAAATAAAATATAAAATTAATTTATTTTTTTCTTTAACAAAGACAAAAATGAAGATATACCTACACTTAAAAATATTGTTGTAGATGGAAATTTACACGCAATGTCTTTAACCTATGTTTCATCTACACTCGCCACCGTTTTCTTTACATATCCAACAATAAAATCCTTATCGGCTTATAAATTAAAAAAAAGCACTAAAGATTTTTCTTTAATCTACATGTAAGATTTATGATCTATAAATATAATTACAAAAAACAGGTTAACAAACTCTTGAAAATATTGAAAGAAAACATATAATAAAGAAAAACTGTAGGAGGAATGATGCAAAAAAAGGGTTCAATAGGTTGGTTTTTCGCTCTAAAGAAAAGACGGATTTCTTTACTTCTTAGTTTTTTCATACCGGCTTTCATTGCACTAAGTATTAGCTTGTTATTACCAAAGAAATACAAAAGCACTGCAAGAGTATTATTACCAGAAGTGGCTTCAGGTGGAATATTTATGCAAACCCCTTTAGGGGCTATTTCAAGTGGGGGAGGTGCCACCCAAATATCCTCTCAGGCTGTTATCGCAATTTTAAAAAGTAATTATATAGCTGATAAAACACTGGTAAAATTTGGAATTCAAAAACTGTATCGTTATAAAGAAAGAAAAAAGGCCCGAAAATTTTTCAAAGAAGAAATGCTTAATATTTCCACCAACGATATGGAAGGAATAATAGAAATTACAATAATATCACCCCATAATGAATTAAATCCTCAAATTGCAAACTATATTGTCACTTTAGTAGATTCAGCCAACTCAATTCTAAAACTCACATCTGAAGCCAATATACTAAAAGTGGTCGAATGGGCTGAACCTGCGATAAAGAAATATTCTCCAAAATATTCTAAAAATTCATTGATGGGAGGAATATTAGGTATTCTTATCTTCTTAATTTACTTATATTATAAGGAAGAGCTTTCTTTGACTGATGAGTAAAGTTCGGACATTTATAAAAGATTTCTCTATCGTTTCCCTGGGAAATATTCTTTGCAGGTTTTTTGCAGCACTTATTTCTATAGTCATTGCCCGGTATCTGGGTCCAGAAAATTTTGGAAGATATTCGATTCTCTTTACTGTTATGGTTATTATTTCTTCTGGGTTAAGTGGTATGGATTTTACATATATTTATAAACAAGCAGGCCAATTTAAAAGTGATAGATTCTCATATTCTGATTATATCTTCACCAAATCCTCTACCGTTTTTATAATTGTAATAATAGGCATTTTTTCTTCACCATATTTAAATAAATATGTATTTAACGGCGAAATTGCAACACCTGGATTAATAATATCTTTTTTATCAGCATTAAGTTTTGTTGCATTCACACAAACCTACACATTTTATCAAGCAAGGGAAAAATTCTCAAGATTTTCATCTATACAGGTTACGTTTTATTTTCTGGTTTTTTTAAATGTACTTTTACTTTACCACTTAAAAATCAACAATTATTATTTATTTTTGATTTCGTATTTAATACCTGGCTTTGCAATATTTATTCCTTTTCTTCTACTTAACAGAAGAGAACTGCACTTAGATAAAATTCTATTCGGTGATTTTATCAAGAAAGGGAAATGGATAATACTATCAGAAATTTTTATTATTTTAATAGCGCGGTTAGACTTTCTAATTCTTTCCCATTATATCAAGGGTGAAACATTAGGATTTTATTCTACAGCTATGTACATCATAAATATTTACCTCACCTTCACAGCTGCCTTTTCTTCAATTATGTTACCTAAGGCTAGCAGCATAAGGAATGAGCATCAAAAACGGCAATTCTATAAGGCAAGTTTTATTTTAACATCAGCTTTAACCTTTTTGATTATAGCTTTAATACTTTCCAGCAGCATAATAGTTGAAATTTTATTCGGAACACAATATTTACCTGCTGTTAAGTTTAGCCGGCTTTTATTAATTGCATACATACCTTTTACTTTATATCTACCCTTTATATATCTTACCTTTACTTTTAATAAAACAATTGTTCAATTTTTAGTATTTTTTGTACAATGTCTCCTTTTATTACTTATAGGTCCCTTTTTTATAACAAAATTAGGTCCCCAGGGTATCATCATAGCAAAGGCAATAGTATTTATAATAGGTTTCTTAATATTCTTTATTACTATATCTAAAAATAAGGTCCCGAATGATAGCTAGTCATTTAAATTTTAAGCAAGCAATAAAGGAAAACAAAATGTTAATTCCATTCCTAATTTTAATAGGAATCCTTGCTGCATTAAAACCAAATTACTTGACAATTGATACTCTGTTGTTATTCTTAATCTACTTCTTGATTTTTAGAACCCGTAGTTTTTTTATCTCTCTTGTTTTCCTATTATTTATACAGCAGTCTTTAATAAAAACATATTACAGATTTGGACTCTCAGTCAGAGAAAGCATGATCATAAGTAGAGCAGATGAAATAATATGGATTACTCTCTTTATAATAATTTTGTTTAAAATTAAAGAGTACAAGGAAGAAATAGAGTTTGAAGGAATAGACTTTACAGTACTTTTTCTTTTATTATTTTCTTTCTTCTCGCTTTTTATAAACCATAGATCATTGCTTTGGGGAAGTATAAGTATTCTACTAATGTTAAAGGGATACTTAATATATCTTATAGGCGACAAATTGAAATTCCAGGAAAAAGAGATAAAAAAATTCATAACATTATATTTAGTATCATTGTTCTTAATTGGAATTATTGGAATTATGCAATTTTTTGACATTCATCCCCCAGTATTCCCTCCGGATTATAGATTTGGACTCAAAGTAATTAATTCTATATTTGGTAAGCATACTACATATGGGAGTATAATGGTTATTGGAGCTACTTTAGTCATCTCTTTCATAATAGTTTACAAGAACATGAAATTGCTACCATTATTGATATTATTTATCGTTGCCATTATACTTTCATCTTTAAGAAGAAGTTTGATCTCCCTTCTTATAGTTTTGTTTGTCTTACCTTTCATAACAAAAGAAGTCTCTAAAAAAATATATATACCATTTTTAATTATTATATTTTTCATTTTCTTGCTATTTAGAACCCAACTATCTATTTTGTTTACCTCTACAATTCAAGAATATGTCAGGAACTTTCAGCAAACACCCAGAGGTGAATTATATATAGGAATGGTAAAAATACTAAAAAGTAAAATACTCTTCGGGGAAGGACCAGGCAGCTTTGCCGGACAGATTTCCAAGGTAACAGTTAGTAATGTTTATAAAAAATATGGCCTTTCCGAGAATGTCTTGCTTTACTCTTCAGATGCTTATCCCGCACATATATTCGGAGAATTAGGCCTTGGAGGTGGAATTTTATACATAATGTTTATGTATTACGTTTTTAGAAAAATTTCCAAAATGTACAATTATTTTATAAACATTAAGAACGACTTTTTTATATCACTTTCTATATACTTGAAATTGATATTTATTATTGCTATAATAGAATGTTTTGTTTCCTCATTCGTTGAAGTAACAATAAAATCCTTTGCTCTTTTTGGAATTTTGTCATTGATATCTTCCTTTTATAGGTATTCAAAATCTTCAGAATCTTGACAATATAAATTTCCCCAGTCCTCCTCTAAAATAACAACTCTTCAAACATGATAATAAATGAGAATAATATATATTCTATCAACTGTTAATAAACCTTTATATATTACCAAGAAGTACTTTGAGAAATTTTCAAAAGACAAAAAAAACGATCCTATTCAAAATCATAGAGTTGTCCTTCTCAATTTACAGGGCATAACATGACTGGTTAAATAGTCAATTCCTTGACCGAAATGCTAACAGTTTTCTATAAATTGCCAGCAGTTCTTCACTTAATACACTTAACTCATACTTTTCTTTAACTTTAATAATATTATTTTTACCCATTTCTCTCCGTAATTCTGGATTTTTAAGCAAAAATCTTATTCTATCTGAAAGCATAACAGAATCACCCGTCTCAACTATAAAACCGTTCTCTCCATCATTCACTATATCAGGAATTCCACCTGTATTCGTAACAACTACAGGAAGACCAGCAGCCATCGCTTCTACTATAGCTCTTCCTAAACCTTCAATACGGGCAGGTCGTAAAAATATGGTACTTCTGTAAAATTCCTCAATCTTCTCCTTTCCACTAATATATCCTAATATACTAATATTTTCCCCACATCCTCTATTAAAACACTCTTCTTTGAATCTTTTATAATCACCATATCCTGTAAATATAAATTTAGCGTCTGCAAAATCTTCAAGAATCGATGGAATAGCATCCAAGATATCATATATTCCCTTGCGATTGCTATATAATGGTCCTCCCATAAAAAGAAGTCTGTTAGGCTCTTTTTTCACTTTGACTGATTGATCATACAGTGATAGATCAACAGGATTAGCTAAAATTATAGCTTTGTCTTTCACCTGTATTATATCCTCAAGGTCTATCTTCCATTTTTCAGTTAGGACAATAACGACATCAGAGATTTTTAAAAGAGATCTAATAATCCCTTTTATAGGAAAAGAGGAATTCAAATAGAATGTAGTTAGGTCTCCATGACTATGGAACACTACTTTTTTCTGAAATAATTTTGAAAATAAGAGAAACATTGCTTTCCTCCAAAAACTTAGTTTATCCGATGAGTGGATATGTACTATGTCAAATCTTGTTACTATAATGAGAAATTTTCCTATGCTGCAAAAGAATTGGAATGTTTTAATAATTTTTGAACCCTTTCCATATTTACAAACCGGAAGATACGTAAGTTCAATTTTGTCCTTTAAGCCTTCTGCAAATGTGTCAACTACAGCTGTAATCCCTCCCGGTTCTTCTTTTGTAGGCCCAATCATTAAAACTTTAATTTTAGAAATATCCATATTTTTTTCTTTTTATCTACTTAGTAAAAAAGGGGATCCTTTGACAAAGCCTTATATGTTTTTCCCTTTTATCTCATTTCTACACTCATATAAATAGATGAGATTCTCCTTAATATAGCTACAAATATATAAAATTAATTTTCTTTTTGTCAAGGGTCGTATTTGTTGGAGTTTCCGAATTTTCCACCCTTAAATTTGAGATGAATCAGTTATATTAAGTATTACAAGAGATTAAAAAGTGGATAACCCTCATTTCTTTATCATTGATACCGGAAACGAGTAAACATTTAGTAAAAAAACGTATTTTTTGTGCTAAAAGTATGTGCGAAAATCCTTGTGAAATATAAAAATTTTCAAGTAAAAGAATATTGATAAAAAAGCGTTCTTTTTGCATACTGATATCTAATATTTGTAAGCATTTGGGAAGTAGTATAAATATCGAACTTAAAGAAGTTAACGAGATTTTAAAAAGTTCAAATGGGAAATTTAGATTTATACTCTCAAAGATCTCTCCGGATTCGTAAGGTATAAAACAGACGAATATCTTACCGAAAAGAAAAACTAAATTAGGTCTAATACTTGCTTTTAGATCGAATCTTTTTATATTCCTTATATGAAACAGGTAGTACAGGATTTTAAAGGCGGGAAAATAAAAGTAGTTGAAGCTCCAACCCCGGCAGCAGAACCCGGATATCTTATTGTCAGGAATTTGACATCTGTCATTTCTTCCGGGACGGAAAGATCTACTGTAAGCACCGGAAAAAAGCATTTACTAGGGAAAGCAAAAGCAAGACCTGACCTTGTAAAACAGGTAATCGATTCAATAAAAAAAGAAGGACTGGGGTCAACGTTCAAAAAAGTACAATCAAAGCTGGAAGATTATAAACTACTCGGTTATAGTTCTGCTGGAGAGGTTTTAGAAGTGGGTGAAGGCGTACGTAATTTCAATGTAGGCGATAGAGTTGCCTGCGCAGGTGGAGGCTATGCTTTACATGCAGAGATAATAAGAGTTCCTATAAATCTATGTGTAAAAATGCCTCAAAAAATAGATTATGATGAAGCTGCTTTTTCTACCATTGGAGCCATAGCCCTGCAGGGTATAAGGCAGGCAAGTACCAAAGTAGGCGAAAAAACTGGGGTCATCGGCCTTGGATTGATTGGAATTTTAACAGTACAGATATTAAAAGCTTCGGGATCAAAGGTCTTTGGAATAGATATCGATCCTGAAGCAGTTAATCTGGCAATGAAGTTTGGAATGGATACGGGAGCAACATTAGAAAATGAGGATATCTTAATAAAAATCAAAGAATTTACTAACGGATTTGGGCTTGATTCTGTTATTATTACAGCAGGGACAAAAAGCAGTTTTCCCGTTAATCTTGCATCAAAAATTCTACGGGACAGAGGTAAAATAGTTATAGTAGGAAACGTAGGTATGGAACTAGAAAGAGAAACATTTTATCATAAAGAACTTGGACTAAATCTTTCCCGTTCATACGGACCCGGACGATATGATCCCGCTTTTGAAGAAAAAGGGATAGATTACCCAATAGGATACGTGCGCTGGACAGAAAAGAGAAATATGGAAACAATACTTGAACTTGTCTCAGAAAAAAAGATAAATATAAAAAAGTTGATTACCCACAGATTTTCAATAGATTCTGCGTTGGATGCATATAATTTAATATTAAACGGAAATGAAAGATTTCTAGGTGTAGTTTTTGAGTATAAAAGTGAAACCGAAAGCAAGAAAAGAGTGTATATTTCAAAAAAAGAATATAAAAAAGAAGGAAAAGCAAAAGTAGGCGTTATTGGTGCAGGGAATTTTGGTAAAACTTTTATAATTCCTCCGTTAGTAAAAAACAAAAATGTTTCACCTATTGGTATCGCAACTTTAGATGGCGCAGATGCTACTAATATGAGCAGGAAATTCGGCTTTTCGTACGCAACAGCAGATTATAAAGAAATATTAAATGATTCAGAAATTAATACAATCTTTGTCCTTACAAGGCACAATTTACATGCTAAAATAATTGTCGAAGCATTAAACAATGGTAAGAATGTTTATGTTGAAAAACCTCTCGCTATGAAAGAAAGTGAGTTAGCAAAAATAAAAGAAACTTTAAAAAATTCTAAGACACGTTTAATGGTTGGTTTTAACAGGAGATTTTCTCCGCACTCAATAAGACTTAAAGATTTTATAGGAAAAACGCATGGACCTTTAATAGCAAACTACAGAATAAATGCGGGAGAACTTCCGCCAGATCATTGGTTGAAAGATCCAGATTTCGGAGGCGGTAGAATAATAGGAGAATGCTGCCATTTTATTGATTATATTAGATTTCTTACAGGACATGAAATAAAAAAACTAAACGCGGTTTCCTCTATAGAAAAGGATAACAAAATCATACAAATACAATTCACTGACAACTCTATCGGAACAATCTCATATATAACAATAGGAGATAAAACTTTTCCAAAGGAAAGAATCGAAGCATTTGCGGATGGTAAAGTAGGCATAATAGAGGATTTCAGAATCACATCTATGTCTGTATGCGGCAAAAGAAAAAATTTCAAAACAAAATCACAAAATAAAGGATATAAAAAAGAAATTGAACTATTTATAGAAAGTATTATAAAAGGAATTGAAGCACCGATTCCACCGGAAGAATTGTTAGAAGTAACTGAATGGACAATTGAAGCCGATAGATTTTGACCCCTTAGACATAGCAATAAACATATTAAAACAAAGCGAGAACTCCGATTTTAAGGGATATGATCCTTACGACGGACTTAACTCACCCTTAATAGATATTTTACCAATACTTAAGAACAAATATTCTATGATACTTCTAACTCAATTTTTCAAGAATTTTCCCTTAAACCTTAGACCGGTCATGAGAATTAAAAAAGAAAGAAACGCCAAAGGGATAGCTCTATTTGTATCCGGTATATTAAGGCTCCATAATATAAAAAAAGATGGAAAATATTTACAGTCTGCATACGTACTTCTGGACTGGTTGAAAAAAAATAAATCTCCATACACGGATTATTTCGCGTGGGGATACAATTTTCCCTGGCAATCGAGAAATAGTTTTAAACCTAAATATTTCCCGAATATAGTTACAACATCCTTCGTTGCTCAAAGTTTTCTTGATTGCTATGCACAAACAAAAAATAAAGAATTCTTAGACATTGCAACTTCTTCTGCGTCTTTCATGATTAATGAACTTAATATCT
Source organism: uncultured bacterium (assembly GCA_964604245.1). GTDB lineage: Bacteria > Hydrothermota > UBA3072 > UBA3072 > UBA3072 > JAFGHJ01. Next base: position 10,241 of record CAZRYJ010000038.1, read on the forward strand.
ATAAAGATAAGAAAGGTATATGTTTCAGCTATAGTCCTGCTGATAATGAACGAGTATACAATGCTACATTATTGGCAGCATGGTTTTTACTAAGGTTATGGAAATTCAACCGCATAGAAAAACTTTATAAATATGGAACAGAGAGCTTACAATTTGCAATGAAAAACCAGAACGAAGATGGATCCTGGTTTTACGGAAAAAACAAAAACCAAAAATGGATAGACAATTTCCACACAGGTTACAATCTCTGGGCTCTCAAAGAAATAGGAAAACTAATAGATTTCAACGGATTAAATGAACGTACCGAAAAGGGATTAAATTATTATATTAAAAATCTTTTTGATAAAAAATACATTCCTAAGTATTACCACAATAAAAAGTACCCCTTGGACATACATTCATTTGCGGTCTCAATAATTGTATTTCTGAAATACGGAAAATTAAAAGAAGCCAACCAGATACTTAAACAAGCATTTGATTTTTTATATTCAGGTAAAGGCTATTTTTACTATCGTCAATACCCTTTTTTCATAAATAAAATGGATTATCTAAGATGGTCAAATGCCTGGATGTTTTATGCGTTAACGGAGTTTGGGATATATGAGAATATGGATTGATATAGATAACGCTCCTCACGTCAATATTATGGTTCCAATCATACAGGAATTAAGATTTAGGGGGCATAAGGTTTTAATAACGGCAAGAGATTACGGACAAACAGTAGAACTCCTCAAAATGAAAAATGTATCATATAAACTAATAGGAAAACACCCTGGAAAATCCGTTATACTTAAAATACTTTTCCTTGTTTTTAGAATGGTTCATTTGTTTTACTTTGCTTCTGACAAAAGAATAGACCTTGTTTTATCACATGGGTCCAGGTCTCTTGTTTTACCGGCAAGACTTCTCGGCATTCCGGTTATTACAATGTATGATTATGAATATATATCCGACTACCTCTTTAAAAAATTTTCAAAAGCCATTCTAATGCCGTTTATATCATACGACAAAAACAACAAAAAACACATCCCTTTTCCAGGATTAAAAGAAGAAATATATTTATGGGATCACAAGTATGATTCCAATTGGAATAAAGAAATTAAAATAGAAAAGAATAACGTTCTAGCTGTTCTTCGACCACCTGCTTCCATGGCGCATTACCACAATATAAATGCGGAAAAAATATTTGAAAGAATATTGAGAGATATTTCAAAAAACGAAAAAGTAGAAGCTCTGGTGGTTCCTAGAACAAAAAAACAGTTAACAGAGATGATAAACTCCTTTCAAGATTTGAGAGGCATTAAAATTTTAGAAAAAGCAGTAGATGGAATAAGCATGATAAAAGGGGCTGACCTAGTTATAGGCGGAGGCGGAACAATGAACCGAGAAGCAGCTCTATTAGGTACCCCAGTCTATAGTGTTTTTCAAGGCAAAATCGGTAAAATTGATAAATGGTTATCTGAGAAAGGAAGAATGAAATTTATAAACTCGCCTCAAGAAATAGAAAAAATTGTCTATAAAAAAATAAATAAAAAAGATCCTCTTATAAATGTAATTAATTTAAAAAAAATTATTTGTCATTTAATTGAACAAATATACGGAAATTAAACACTGTTAACGGTAAAAAATAATTTATAAATTCTCGTTAATAACTCGTACAACCCTTTCAGCAGTCTTACCATCCCACAATGGCATACCTGATGATTGTTTCTGTTTACCATTTAGTATTTTTAAAGATTCTCCTACGATAACATCCTTCTTCATACCAACCAGCACATTAGTGCCTTTAGTTATCGTAAAAGGTCTCTCGGTATTTTCCCTGATCGTCAGACATGGAATATTCAAATATGTGGTTTCCTGCTGAATACTTCCGGAATCAGTCAAAACAAATTTTGAGTTATTATACAAACGGTCATCAGCCAGCTTTTTTCAATCGAAATATAGTCGGAATTTCCGCTCATCAATGGTGTTTTGGAATAAACAATACATTAATTCTTTCATTAAGCTTTGTTATGTCCATCTTGCGGAACGACGGTACGGCATAAGCGTCGAACCCGAACCCCTTCATATATTCATTAAATTGCGAGAGCGTAAACCCAAGACGGGGATATGCGTCTGGCCAAACTTCAGACAGGATAATAGGCTTCCAATATCCACTTTTCAGGTAATCGCTAAAGCCAATCAATACCGGAAATTCATATCCTTCCGTATCAATCTTCAGAAAATCAACTTTTTCTATTCCCTTTTCTCTCAGGTAATTATCAAGCCTACGCACCTTAACGTCAACTTGTTTCTTCATATCACCCCTACTCATAAAGTCGGGAACCATAGAGTTAAACCCTATGTTTGGCAAATTGGTTACAGCAATAACGGCGCTGTGCTCTCGGTCTCCCAACGCGAATTGATGCGCCAGCAATCTGTAATTGCGGTTATCTTGAGAAAGCTTGTTTAGTCGCTCAAAGTATTCGGGTACAGGCTCAAAACTAATCACCCGTCCGCTCGTGCCCACTAGACTTAACGCAAGTGCCGATAAATAACCAACATTAGCGCCTATATCTAAGAAAGTGTTCCCTTTCTTGATGAACTTCCGAAAGATATATTCTGTTTCCACTTCGTAACACTTGTAGTATATTCTTTTCATCATTGCCGGATCGACACTCAAGTCAACATCAAATCGAACCCCATGAAGTGACAGCGTAGAATGGCTTGGCGTCTGACGGGATAAGGCACGCCGAAGAGATCTGGCGGATTTCAATGCGAACACGTCCGGTTTGTTTATAAACAAGGTCAACGCTTTTTTGATATCCATTGATATGTTTCCTCCGTAAGCTTCACTGAATTACTTCGCCTCCTCAATGTTGTATAACTTAGAATTACGTTTTTTTCATTCTGACAAAAGTTAATCTACAAGAGAAAAACATCTACTATCCGCTCAGCAGTTCTCCCATCCCACAATGGCATGCCTGATGATTGTTTCTGCTTACCATTTAGTATTTTTAAAGATTCTCCTACGATAACATCCTTCTTCATACCAACCAGCACATTAGTGCCTTTAGTTATCGTAAAAGGTCTCTCGGTATTTTCCCTGATCGTCAGACATGGAATATTCAAATATGTGGTTTCCTGCTGAATACTTCCGGAATCAGTCAAAACAAATTTTGAGTTTTTGTACAATCTTAAAAAATCCCGGTAGGAAAGAGGATCAATAATTCTAATATTATCATCATTGAGGTAAATATTAAACTCTTTCATCCGTTTTCGAGTTCTTGGATGGGCAGGAAAAACTATTTCTATCTCTTTACCAATAGTATTTAAAGCCTCGACAATCCCTTTAAAAGTTTCTTTATCATCAACATTGCTTGGACGATGTAAAGTTAGAACAGCATACTTTCCTGCCTCAAAATTTTCAAAAGGAGGCTTATCTATGTCAGGAGTTCTTTCCATCTCCCAGATTAAAGTATCAATCATTATATCACCAACAAGATGAATTTTTTCTTCCGGGATTCCTTCTTTTTTAAGATTCTCATTCGCTTCTTTAGCAGGCGTAAAAAGATAATCGGAAATCGCATCCGTAAGAAGTCTGTTAATCTCCTCCGGCATGCTTCTATCATAACTTCTAAGCCCTGCTTCAACGTGAGCTAAAGGTATATTAAGCTTCGCCGCAACCAGTCCACATGCTATTGTTGAATTCACGTCACCAACAACGACAACAAGATCGCCTCCCTCATCGATAATGAATTGCTCAAATTTCTTCATAATCTCACCCGTCTGTTTTCCATGAGGACCCGATCCTACTTCGAGATTTACATCAGGTTCCCTTATCCCAAGCTCATCGAAAAATCTATTTGACATATTATCATCATAATGCTGTCCTGTATGAACGAGAACTTGCTCAATATTATCATAGCGCGAAGCTATTCTCATAATAGGAGCTATTTTCATAAAATTAGGCCTGGCGCCAACTACATGAATTAACTTCATACTTTTAACACCACTATAAAACACCTAATATATATCAACTTTGATTACTTAGAAAGATCCAGATAACGTTGAAGCTAATTTCCTTCAATGAACTGCCCTTCAAAATAATTTACCAGCTTTCGTAATATTTTATTAAGACGCTTGTATGATATCTGTCCCAGTTGTCCCTCAAGAATTGACTCTTCAACAGTAGCAAGTTTTCCAATCCTAACCAGAGAAGAAACTTTTAATCCCGAAGTTTTAAAATCTTTATCGGTTTCAAAAATTACCTCATCCCAATCTATAATCTCGTGTTTTAATTGAGAAGTAATTGCGCAAACCAACCAATCATCAAAAGGTCCGGGAAACTTTGATATTAAAAGGACAGGCCTATATTTTCCCTCCTGTAAGTTAGTCCGGGGAAATTTGACCAGCATTATATCGCCAGGTTTCATATCTATATTTTGATATCCTTTAACGAATACTCAACTTCTGAGGAATCATTCCAGAAATCAAAAGCCCCGAGACTTAGAGAAAAATCACTCCAGGAACTTCCCTTTTGTTTTAAAACCCCTTTCCTATCCTCAATAAAAGTGACAAAATCATAAATTTCATCTATTAAAGACTCGGGAAGTTTTTCTATTTCCTTTATAAGTTGCTCTTTACTTTTCATTATTGTCTCCTTTACATTATTACGCTAAATTAAACAACGCTCCCTATATTGTCAAGAGTTTCTTTCTAATCAATTCATCATACTTTGTAATTCACACATTTTTTCGCGCCGTTAGTGTAATTTTTTGTTGCTACTTCTGTGGTGGGTTAGGTTCTAAAAAACAAGATTTTTCTTTGCGTTTTCTATGAGTTCTGTGTGAGAATATTTTTTCTGGGTCGGGTTGAGGAAAAAACAACAATTTTTTACTTTGCGACCTCTGCGTCTTTGCGGTGAATTTTAGCGGCTTTGCCGCGCTATGCTCTGAAAATCTTATCGCTTTTAATATCGGAAAGAGCGTTTCTTGTATCTACAACAATAGAAGAATTCTCAACAATATTTTTGTAATCGATATCTGAATGAGCAGTAACAATAATAACCCCATCCTGTTCCTTTAGAAATTCTTCTGTCAGTTTTACCGAACTCATGACCAAATCGGTCTGTCTCAGATCATATATCGCAGGAATATAAGGATCATAATAGGACACCTCTGCCCCACCAAGCTTGAGAAGCTCTATTATTTTAATACCGGGAGACTCTCTTGAATCATCAATATCTTTCTTATATGCTATACCTACAACAAGAATTTTTGAATCTTTCAGTGATTTTTTATTCTTATTTAAAGCAGATATGGTTTTCATCACCACATATTCGGGCATCATTGTGTTAATCTCACCGGCGAGTTCAATGAATCTGGTATTGATTCCAAATTTTCGCGCTTTCCAGGAAAGATAAAAAGGATCTATCGGAATACAATGTCCCCCAAGACCCGGCCCGGGATAAAAAGGTTTAAAACCAAAAGGTTTCGTCTTAGCCGCCTCGATTACCTCCCACACGTTTATCCCCATCTTGTCAAATATAATTTTCAGCTCATTCACGAGAGCAATATTCACCGAACGATAAGTATTCTCCAATATTTTTGTCGCTTCGCCAACCTCAGCTGATGAAACTTCCACAATTTCGTCAAAGATATTCCTATAAATTTCAACAACTTTCCTTCTCGACTGTTCGCTAACGCCACCAACTACTTTTGGAATGTTTTTCGTAGTAAATTTTTCATTGCCCGGGTCCTCTCTTTCAGGAGAAAACGCGAGATAAAAACCCTTATCCAACTTATAGCCCGTGTTCTCAAATATAGGAAGCAAAACTTCCCTTGTGGTACCGGGATAAACTGTAGATTCAAGAACAACTATAGCTCCCTGTTTCAAATTCTCTGCTACTGACCTCGCCGAATTTTCAACAAAAGACAAATCAGGCTGACGGTATTTATCAAGCGGAGTCGGCACACAAATAGATACTAAATCTACTTCGTTTATCCTCAAAAAATCAGTAGTTGCAGTAAAAAGACCTGAATTAAATAGATCTTTTACCCTAACCTCCCGGATGTGTTTTAAATATATTTCTCCTCTGGAAAGCTTGTCGATCTTTCTCACGTCAATGTCAAAACCAATAGTCGTATAACCGGCACGCACAAATTCCATCGCAAGAGGTAACCCGACATAACCCAACCCAATTACTCCAAGGACTTTTTCGCGTTTCTCTTCATTCTTTTTCATAAAGTGAATATATTACTACTTTCTTATGTGTCAAGACTAATTACCAC
>CAZRYJ010000039.1:0-15918 GCA_964604245.1 uncultured bacterium
AACCTTATGAGTACAAAGAACTCGCTAAAGCAGTAAAAGACTTAATCGAAGAAGACTAAAAAGTATTTAACCACAAGATTTCACAGATTAACACCAGATTACCCAACATCCCCACATATTTTTTATTGTTTTTACTAAAACCTAATACTCACACAAAGAACACAGAGAATAATAGGATTAGGGATTAAGCGGTATGTTTTTTCACGTCCTCTTGACTATTCATATTTCTCTTCTAATATTAAATAGAAAAATATGGAAAAAGAAACAAACAGATTTGATGTAATAGTCGTAGGTGGAGGACATGCCGGGATCGAAGCAGCCCTCGCCTCAAAAAGAAGAGGTTTTACCTGTCTTTTACTTACATTAAAACCGGACCTTATAGGCCAGATGTCCTGTAATCCTTCAGTCGGAGGCGGCGCAAAATCCCAGCTGGTCTTCGAAGTAGATGCATTGGGAGGAGAAATAGCCTACAACACAGACAGGACAGGAATACAGTTTAAACTGCTAAACGTAAAAAGAGGGCCTGCAATCTGGGCTCTTCGCGCTCAATCCGACAGAAAAAAGTACAGGGATACTATAAAAAAAACATTAATCAAGGAAGTAACTATATTAGAGGGAGAAGTCAGGGAATTAATTTTAGAAGGAAAAAAAACAAAAGGAGTAAAAACCGCTTCGGGAGAAGAATTTTTCTGTGATGCCGTCATTCTTACTACAGGTACTTTTCTCTCCGGACTCATTCACATAGGGTTAGACTGCTTTCCTTCCGGCAGACTTGGAGAACCACCGTCCGTTGGTTTATCTGAATCTTTAAAAAAAATCGGCCTCAAGCTCGGTCGCCTTAAGACCGGAACTTCAGCCCGCGCAGATATCAGAACTATAAACGTTTCCAAAATGACAATTCAACCCGGTGATGAAAAACCTCTTCATTTTTCACACAAAACAGGAAATTTTAATCCCCCAAATGTGCCTTGCTATCTTACCTGGACAAATAAAAATACCCATAGTACTATTCGTGAAAACTTAAAGTATTCTCCCCTCGTCCAAGGGAAAATAACAGGGATTGAACCAAGATACTGTCCGTCTCTGGAAACAAAAGTTCTAAAATTTCCGGAAAAAGATCATCACCATGTTTTTGTGGAACCTGACGGGATGAATATCTTCGAGGTATATCTAAATGGGGTATCTTCTTCGCTGCCGGAAGAGATACAGATAAAATTCTTAAAAACTATCCCGGGTCTTGAAAATGTAGAAATCTTAAAACCGGGTTATGCCGTAGAATATGATTTCGCACCTCCAACACAACTTAAACACTCACTGGAAACAAAAGAAATAGAAGGCTTATTCCTCGCAGGGCAGATAAATGGTACTTCAGGGTATGAAGAAGCTGCAGCCCAGGGAATAATCGCCGGAATAAATGCAACTCTTAAAATAGAAAAAAAAGAACCTTTAGTCTTACGAAGGGACGAAGCTTATATAGGAGTCCTGATAGACGATCTGGTTACCAAAGGAACGGAAGAACCTTACCGGATGTTCACTTCCAGAGCAGAGTATCGTTTGCTCTTAAGGCAAGACAATGCGGACCTTAGACTCACCAAATACGGATACGAACTCGGACTTCTAAGCGAAGAAAGACAAATGAAGGTTGAGGAAAGAAGAAGAAAAGCAGAAGAAACAAAAAATAGGCTTAAAAAAACAATTGTTACTCCTAAAGAAATTCCCGGACTAAAAAAACCTGTAAGCGCCTTCAGCCTCGCGAAAAGAGCTGATTTTACCACCGCTGACGTAGAGAAAATATGCGGAATAAAAATTGACAAGGAAATAAGAGAAACAGTAGAAATAAACATTCGTTATGACGGATACACACAGAGAGCCAAAAGAAAAATAAAGGAATTGAAAAAGATGGAAAACATTCGAATACCACCCGGTACAAATTACGCTGAAATCCAGGGAATATGTTCTGAAAGCATTGAAAAACTGAATCATATTAAACCGGAAACCTTCGGTCAGGCTTCCAGGGTTTCTGGTGTTAAACCTACGGACATGCAAGCTTTAATGTATTACATATGTAGAGTAAAACTCTCCCAAAACTCCAAACAATCCGCGAACAAACAGAGTTTAGGAGGATAAATGGTTGTTATCTTCGGAATATTCTTTTTCCTCCTGGGAGCTGTAATGGGAAGCTTTTTTAATGTAATTATATACCGATTACCCAAAAGCATTTCAATAGTGAGACCCCCTTCTCACTGTCCCGGATGCGGAGAAAAAATAGAATGGAAAAATAATATACCTATCTTAAGTTATCTTATCTTAAACGGAAAATGCAGCAATTGCGATTTCGCTATTCCTATCACTTATCTTGTCGTAGAGGCAATAACTGCTTTCCTCTTCCTCTTTTCTTACCTTCGTTTCGGAGTATCCTTTGAATTGTTCACTTTCCTGATTTTTATATCCTTGCTAATACCTATATCATTCATTGATCTGCAAACTACGCTTATTCCTGACTCTATTTCTATCGCGGGAATTATAATCGGCTTAGTCCTTTCGGTATTCCGCGGATTAGCCCTAATATCTATTATAGGTGCCGCTGTTGGAGCTGTTTTAATATTGACAATAATATTAGTAGGTAAAGCTATCTACAAACAGGATGTCATGGGGTATGGAGATATTAAACTTGCTGCTTTAATCGGAGCTTTCGTAGGATGGGCCGGTTTACTATTAACTATAATGATAGGCTCCTTTCTGGGTGCCATCTACGGGTTAATACAGACAAAAAGAGGGAAACTTACAATGAAGTCACAAATACCATTTGGTCCTTATCTGGCAATTGGTGGTATAATCTCGTTTCTTTATAGCGAATGGATAATAGTCCGTTTATTCCTGCCCTAACAAAGATATTCTTCGGTCTTATTTATAAAAATCCAGAAGGACTTGAGTTCGTATTGGATAAAATAATCCAAATAGGAAAAATCGATGTGCAAAGTATCGAGATTCCGTTCGATTTTACCGATTACTACAAAGACGAAATGGGAGCATCCCTAAAAAGGAAATGGATATCGATTGAGAAAATAATCCCGGAAAACGATTTGGTCGGATTAAAACACAAAGCAATAAGCTGGGAAAAAGAACTTATATTTGAAGGCAAAAGAACCGTAAATTGTGATCCGGGCGGAATATGCGATAATAGAGTTGTACTTGTAACAACAAAAAACTTTTCTCATAGGATATACCTTGGTGAAGGAATATTTGGTGAGGTAACCTTAATTTATATAGGAGACAAATTCCAACCCCAGAAATGGACCTATCCCGATTATCAGAGTGACGTTTTTCAGAAATTCGCAAAATCCTGCAAGAAAAAGTTTTTGGGAAAGAAACCACAAGATTACACAGATTAACACAAGATTACCCAACATCCCCACATATTTTTTATTGTTTGTTTCTAAAACCTAAACCCGAAAACCTAAGACCTGATTTTAACGCAGAGCACACAGAGAAAAAGAGAAAAACACTGAGAACACAGAGAAAAAATTATATTTATTTTACCCTTCTCAACCCAAAAATTTAGACAGGATTAACAAGATCCACAGGATTTTTTATTTGTTGTTTTAAATTTTTGTTTTGACACACGACTCAAGACACACGATACATGGCTCAAATACTTCCCTTGACAAATTTCACCAAAAAAGTAAATTCAGCCAATGAAGAAACTAATATTCATCCTTATATTATTTATATTACTATGCATATCTAACTGCACCCCGGCAATACAAGCTACTTCTGCGGAAGACGCAAGCAAAATCTACGAACTCGCTATGAAAGCATACGCTGAACAGGATTACAAAGAAGCAAATAAATTGTTTTTAGTCGTAGCAAAAAGCAAACAAAACAAAGAACTCATGGCTAACTCATTATTTTATCTTGGAGAAATCAACAAAGCAACAGGAAATTACGGAAAAGCTCTGATCAGCTATTCTGCTGCAAGTCGTTATGGAATAAAAACATCTGATAATATAAAAGAATTAGCATCACTCGCAGATTTAAGCTCCCTTGAAAAGGCTCTCGATTATGCTCCGGAAAAACTTAAGCCTTTTCTATTATACACGCTCGCAAGAAAATTGCAGAGCGCCGGCAAAGAGAAAGAAAGCACAAAGTATTTTTCGGAAATTGAAATAAAATACCCGAAAAGTGAGTACGCAAGGAAAGCAAAATATATGTCCCAACATAAAGGTAAAAATAAAATAGGAGTGTTACTACCTCTTTCAGGTACCTACAAAAAATCGGGAGAATCAGTCAAAAACGGCATAGAAATTGGCTCAAGAGATAAATTCATACCTTTATATGTCGATACAAGAGAAAATCCTGTGAGAAGTTATAAAGAAGCAGTTAATCTTATACAAGAAGAAAAGGTCTCCGGAATTATCGGACCCCTTTTCTCTCGAAATAGTTTTGCCGTTTCTTGTATCTGCGATTATGCGGGAATACCTTTTATTTCACCTACTGCGACAAAAGAGTTTGTAGACTCCGTCGGACCACGAAGTTTCATAATCAACAGAACCATAGAACAACAAGCAATAGCAATGGCTAATTACGCAATTCTTGAACTGGGTCTTAAAACTTTTTCCATATTGTATCCTTATTCCGACTATGGGGAAACATTAGAAAAGGTTTTCTCTGGAAAAGTAATAGATTTGGGAGGAATGATAATAAACTCTATTTCTTACAAAGAGGGAAAAGGAGACTTCCAGGGAGAATTAAATAGAATAAAAGCCAGTCATCCTGACGCTGTATATATTCCTGCTACTACTTCAGACGTACCCGCCATTGCCAGTCAGATAAAATTCTGCGGCATCAAATCGCAAATTCTTGGAGCAGATGAGTGGAGATCAGAAGAAATATTTAGACAACAAGTTGAAATATCCGCTTTAGAAGGAATTATAATTACTGATAGTCCTTTCAATCCGACAACGGCGTTTTCAGATGAATTTAATTTTATTTTCAGGAAAGAACCAGACAGGTATGCCTGTCTTGGGTATGATGCTGCAACACTGATGGGAATTCTAACCGTGAATCCGGGAGATATAGGAGAATTAAGAAATCTCCAATTAACCGCCGGTTCACTCGGAAGCAAAAATTCATATAAAAACGTTCACATTTATACTATAAATAGAGGAAAATTTAAACTCATAAAATAAAAAACAGGGAGGAACCTTGAAAAGAAAAGACAATAATAAATTTTACTGGGAAAACACAAATTCAATTATTTTCGCAATTGGAATACTTGCCATAATAATAGGTTATATATTCCTTGCACGAGAATCCCTGACATTAGCTCCTATACTTTTAATACTGGGATATGCCGTATTAATACCCATGTCTCTTGTCTATAAAGGCTGGCTAAAGAAAAAAGATAAATAGCGTGTAAAATTGCCACGAAGGCACCAAGACACAAAGTTTTTCAATACTTTTAATTTAATTCTATTTCTTATACCATATATTAGAATATAGAGTTCTCATTTAATAATATAATTTAAAATTTATGGGTCGGGATTTAAACGAACAAAACTATAGTTTTTTTCTCTGTGTTCCTCTGTGTTCTCTGTGGTTAAATTACACTTTTTGAGTTTTAGTGTCTTTAGTTTTTTCCGTGGTTAAAAAATATTTTTTTCTTGGTGTCTTAGAGTCTTAGTGGCTATTCTTTCTCCGAAAATACAATCGCCTGAAATTTCCAGAGTTCAGAAGATTTCCATGCATCAGAAGGTAGTCCGGCTTTATAACACGTATGTTCAAGAAAAGTTTCCTTATCCCAACCCTGCTCAACGGGAACCTGAGGGAGAAGCAGTCCACTCATAAATCCCCTTCTTATCATAAGACCATCTCTTCCTACTTCTATCTCATCCGCGTTGGTAACCTTCTGCATGGGAGTAAGAACGGATATCTCGATTTCAATATCATCTATCTCAGAAGAAACCACAGGAGGAAACCTGGGATCTTGTGTGGCTGCCGCAATAGCCATATCCCTTATTGCCAGATATAACGGCTTCTCCGCTACTATAAGCCCAATACATCCACGAAGAGCTCCATTTTTCTTCTTCAGCGTTACAAAAGCTCCGCATTTTTCCTGGAGAACTTCACTTTCAACTTTGAACTCGGGAGCTTTGTCATTTCTTATATATTCATTTATAGTTTTTCTGGCTATTGTTAACAATCTTTCTTTGTCTTCGGAGGTTAAATCGAAATCAACACCTGATTCGGATTTTTTACTTTTAGCTTTTCCTTTTTTATCTTCCAAGAAAACCCAGGCACCGTAACCTACCACATAACCACTTGTCTCTCCGGTTACATCCCCTGAAGTGGTTCTCTCTAAAAGTTTCCCTTTAGCAATACCAAAATTTTTCATCACCTGCAACAAAACGGCAATAGCAGAACATCCACATGCAGCACACGCTCCGGATTCCCGCATTTCTTTGTCGTACTCCAGCAATCCTTCATAATCAAGCCGCTGTATATATTTATCTACTTTACCAGTAACAGCTTTTGCTTTATTATAGTCATGACCGTGATACAGATCCGATGAAGTAACAATAACCCAATCTTTTCTATTCTTCAATTCATCCGATAAAGCATTGGCAAGCACGGAAAGTGTCGAAGGCTGGTCAGTGTTAAAGACAATAGGGACTATCTTAAAATCTTCAATAACTTTCTGCAGGAAAGGCAGCTGGACCTCAAGAGAATGCTCCTGTGAATGCGCTTCCGGTTCGTTTACTATAAGTTCACTATGAGATTTTAATTTTGAAACAAAATCTTCATCTATACTCACCGTTCCTAGAGGTGTTTCCCATTTTCCCTCATCGTAAATCGAGAAACCTTTAACATAGTAACGATGGGAAGGTCCCAAAAGAATGACAAGTTTTTTATTTTTATCCTTTAATGCCTTATACGCAAAAGCAGCTGTCTGCCCGCTATAAACATAACCGGCATGAGGAGAAATTACTCCAAGAATTTCTCCCTCCACTTCAACATCAACATGGCTTAAATACTGATCGATTGTTGACGAAAGATTCGAGGAATCTGCAGGGTAGAAAGACCCAGCAACGACTGGTTTTCTTACCATTTCCGACCTCCCTTTACAGTTAAAGGAAAAGAGCAATAAAATTATACAAAAGATAAATCTATACATTATATTTTCCAATTTATCGGAGAGGCAGGGATTCGAACCCTGGAAGGAGCTTTTGACCCCTTAACCGATTAGCAATCGGTTGCCTTCGACCACTCGGCCACCTCTCCATCGGAGGGTGAGGGAGTCGAACCCCCATGGGTGTGAACCCGCCGGATTTCAAATCCGGTGCCTTACCATTAGACTAACCCTCCCTTTACAGCAATATTACCGAAGCCATAAGAAAAGTCAAGAGGATATAGTTCGGCAAAACCGACCCTCCCACAAAAAATTATTATCACACAAAGACACAGAGAACGCAGAGCCCCCATCACACCCCACATTAATTATATTTGATAAAACCCCAACCCATAACCTATTTTTTATTCGTGCTATTCGTGTAATTTGTTGTTCCCAATTTTGAGATGGGTTGGGTAATACAAATAAAAAATCTTGTGTTAATCTGTATAATCTGTGGTTAATAAGTGGGGATGAGTGTGGTTAGCGGCTGTGGAATTCTACCACATCCCTTTCGTTTAAAACCTCTTCCGGGCCTACCTGCCTGGGGTTATTATCTCCCCTCCACAATTTCGTATACTTCATTTTGTCTGCAAAATCTTTGTGTATCTGGTAAGCAGCATCCAACACGGTTGCGCCTTTTCGTAAGACAACAGGTTCGGTAAAATCCGCTTCTTTTCCCGGAGGTTTAGTATAAATTCTTATGAGATTAAGGAAATCATAAATATTTTTCTTTAGAGCTTCGACATCGGAACTCAAGTCGAACCCTACAAAATTAAGTCTGTCACCATATTTTTTACGTAAAGGCCCAAGGTCTCGCTTCTCACTTCTTGAAATTATTACAAAACCACTTTTTTTCATTAATTCATCGCCAGTATAATAATCTCTTGACTCAAGGAAAATCAAGCCCTGCTCCAATCTACTTAAAAGCGAATTAAGTTCTTTTTCCGGGTTCGTTTTACTTCCGTCTATCAAACCTACAAGAACATCACTGATTCGACCGAGAGCAAGCAGCCAGGGAGGATGAAAACGCTCATATAGCGGCGGCGTATCTACCAACTGTATTTGTACATTTTCAAACTCAATCATTCCCACATCCGGCTTCTGAGTCGTAAAAGGATAGCTGGCAACCTCAGGACTGGCATTCGTAAGTTTAGCAAGAATTGTGGATTTACCGGAATTTGGAGCCCCCATAAGCACAACCTGAGCTATCCCCATTTTGGGGACATAATTCATATCGAGGCGTCGAGCCTGCGGTTTCTTTTTTACTTCTTTTTTCAGTTTGGAGATCTTACTGTTCAATTCCGCCCGCAAACCATCAGTCCCTTTATGCTTGGGCATTACCGAAAGCATTTCTTTTACGATAGAAATCTTCTCTTCTGAAGTACCGGCGAATTTAAGCCGCCCTTCTATCTTATGGTAAATTTGAGGTAAATTTGCAGGCATAATTTACAAATTAAACGATACAACCTTACAGTTTCTATTCCACCGGTCTAATCCATACCGCCATATCTTTTTCGCTTTTCAAATGAATACCCTGTAATATAAGCTGCCTATTTGTTAGCGCTATTTCTTTATCACTCGAATACTCACCTGTCCAGGTATCATAGTATTTCAAGAGGTATGACGAATATTCCGTTTCCTGTATATTCAATACCAGGTCTTTTTTTTCTTCTTCATTTGGATTTCTCAACCATAAAAATATATCATTGCCAGACTTAAGTCCCATAATTTCCATATCTCCGTCTACACTCATAACGGAAATTTCCTCAAGAACATCTTCATTATTCTTCAACATCAGTGATACAAAATCGGCAGCCGCTTTAAGATGAAAATAATGTTCTTTGTAATAATGCCATTCCCACCACCACGTAAGCGGTAATATCGGTGTAGTAGAAAACATTCCGCGCCATAAACCATCGTGCATCTCACCTTCATACAATTCAGCAGGGAAGTCCTTACCGGGCCCCTTCCATCCCAAAGCAAATTCATTTACCACATTTGGTTTATCAAAGTCTTTAACATATTTTCTAATACTATTGCGAATATCTGTAACATCCCTATCAGGACCATATAAATGATGCCCGGAAAAATCAAGATTTTCAATTTCCCATAAACCTGGCATTTCCCTGTGACTAACGCTTGTTGAAATGAGATGTTTGTAGGGGTCAATCTGCTTTAAGTAATTCGCCATTTCCTTATACCAGCTTACAATCGTTGCCGGTGGAACCTTTTGCCAGTCCATAACATTATCAATCTCATTCCATAATTCCCAGCAGGCAAGATTGGTAGAGTATCCCCACCGCGCAACAATATAGCGTAATCTATTCTTGTATATTTTCTTTGCCCCGGCATTCGCAAAAAAATCTACCGGACTCTCGCAAGGACCACCATTTGCAGCATTGTATGGATTTGTTCTCCACTCGGCATTGGACGCCCATTGATCCACCTCGGATTTAAAAATACCGTGGTAATCAAGTGTCAACATCATATAGATACCTCTTTCTTCGGCTAAACGGAGGACTTCGTCCAATCTTTCCGCAGTTTTTCTATAATATCTGCCAAGACCGGGAGCATCCAGAACATCTTCCTCTTGTCCACATTCAATTTGAGCATTTCCCAGGTAAGGGGAACCTTCAATATTTTCTAAAAATTCAATCCTGAGATAATTAGTTCCCTCCGGAAGCTCATTTATATATACAACAAACATTCGGTGCCATTCCAGAGAGATATCCCAGGATTGGCTGAACTCAATATCAATAGGGCTGTACGTAATATTATCCGGCGAAGAATAACATTTTATCTTTTCTGTAGAAAGATTCTTGTGGTAGAATAGTTTTATCTTGAATCTTCTTATATCCTTAAGGTTGTAAACAATAGTTTCCTTGGTATTGGAATCTATTACAACTCTGTTCGTATCATCTCCGGTAAACTGAGATTTCCCCAAATCGATTCCTAAACCCGATGAATGAGAAAATACCTTATCCCAGTTCTCGAACTCATCAATGATAGACCCATCATAACCCATAACAACTCTCGTCCATTCCAGAGGAAGATTCCAGGTACACATCCATGTTCTAAAGAAATTCGCGTTATTTTTCTCAAGCTCATCAAGATAATCTTCATAAGGATGCTTCCAATCGGACTCGAGCTCCCATCCCACGTTAAGACCAACACCACGGAAGCGTTTACCTGAGTCAAACACTAATGAGTAAAAGGATTTTTTATTTACGCGTAAAAACCCATCATTATCCGAATCTTTTACCGATACGTAGAATTCTTCGGAATCAAACGTACCTTTTTTATTTGCAACCTGAATATGGAACGAGTGCGTTCCTGTCTGCATAGCTGTAAACCTTGCTCCCCACTCTGATTTTCCTGAGGAACCATCCTTATAAAAGCAGGGAAGCGTTATTGCATTACCATCCGGGGGCCTTATAATTGCATCCACTCTTATATCTTCAGGGTTATAAGGATTTTCAAATTGCTGTTTTAAACTAATATCCATGTAAAGTGTTCTGTATTTATCTATACTATTTAAAACAGGTTTTACTGAAATACCGGATGAACCGCTCTTATTACATGAAACGGGCATTATTGCCAATATTACCATCAATCCACATAAAATGCTCGGCTTTAATTTATCCATGAATCCCTCCAGGTTAGGGTATAGGTTTTTTATAATCTATTAAAGGACTACTGTTTGTAATATTTTTCTCTAAGTTATACATTTGATCTGCTGTGTCAAGCATTACAAGTGCGAAAAAACACAAATTTACGTATTTTTTGTATCTTTCTCCTTAAATTCTAAACCGGATTAACTTGCCGTTAAAAAAACCTTCCCCGGAAGTGTTCACATCACCCCTTTTTTCGAGATACAGCTTCCCAATCTACTTTTCCCGTAAACTGCATAACAACAAACAAGGTTACAATACATAAAATCGTTATAGCAAGTCCGGTGAAGCCTTTAAAGAAAAATGTATAAGAAAATAAAACCAGGTATATAAACTGAGAAATCGCAATCTCTACAAAGGCAAATCGATTACTAACAACTAATCGCATGTAAGTAACAACAAGAATTATTGAAACAGTAGAACTTATTAGAAATGCCGCATGAATAGTCACGTGGTCAACAAGGTATGCTAAAAGCAGATAAAAACTAAAGAAAGCTGCTCCAATAAAGAAAAAGTTCATCGGATGAACTTTTATACCACGTAATGTTGTGAAAACAAAAAGTAAAAAGAAAAAGAGAAAAAGAGAAATAGGCGCTGAGAAAGTAACCTGGCTAACCCACGGACCGGGATTTAATTTCTTTGGTAAATCCATTCCGATTTTTACTCCAGTAAGCAAATTGGAATATTGCCATTTTAACTCCCATCCCTTTTCGGTTTTGGTCTTTTGTGTTGGAGAAATACTGTTTTGAGGGAAATCTATTTTGTCAAAATCGGTATTCATTGTAAGTAAAAAGTCCTTTACCTGCGTAACGTTGACACCAAAATCATACCACCATTGATCCATACCATGGGAGTCGTATGAAACCTCTAAAGTCTCAGTCTCTCCGGGAGACAGTTTTATGGCATGTACTACCCTCCCGGCTGATATTTCAATTTTTTCCAATTCCTTATCATTAACTATAAGCTTAAAATCATCATAAACTGCACCTGCAGCCGGAAAGTCGAAATTAAAGTAAATATAACGGGATTCTTTAGTATCATTCACTACCTCGTACCACCCCGAAAAATCCACAGCATAGGTAGAATACCATAGTAAACCCTTTTTTCGATGTTCAAGAGATAAAGAAACATCAATCTCGCTTGCCTTCAGGGGGACAGGATGGGCAACAATGTAAGTTTCAAACTCACTCACAGTTTTACCCGATTCGACTCTCTCTATTTCTTTTTTTTCTTTTGTGTTATAGTATATAGAAGGCGCTTTCTGTATCTGCATAGTACCCCACAGCTGACTAACCATACCTTTAAGTTTATAATCTTGCGTATGTGTTCTTTTTAAAATCGTAGAACCAAGAATTAACCAGGCTAATACTGTAAAAACATAAATTAAAAAAATGACAGGAAGTTTTCTCATAATTTTACCCTCCAAAATATAATAATGGTTTTAAACAGCACTTTAGAACTGCTGTTATAGTCCTTCGATTATTCTTCTTTCAATAGCCAATCTAACGCCGACTGTCTATCGCTAATTACTATTACGTTTAGACCGCGATTAGTAGCAACATTTTCGAAAAATTTATTTATACGTACTTCGTCGGCCAGCATGGCAAATCTAATATTACGGGGCAATACATCAGCAGCGTATTCGCCAGCCCTAAAACGGTCAAGTTCAACAAGCTCTCCTGACAGTCCGGTAACATCCACAAGTATTTTAGTAGCGTTATACTTTTCTTGCGCATCTTTTATAGCATCTATGACTTCTTTTAAAGAAGACAGATCAAATGTCCCTTTAAAAATTAGTTCCAAGTAATCTTTATTTTTTTTTACTTCTAATTCCGCGCTCATAATTTATCTTTTATCCCCATATAAAAAAATTCGCTCACCCAAACAACAGGGTAGTTTATTAATCAATAATACGCAATACAATATACGGAACGATATTAAAGAAAAGTATGCCAATCTTGTAAAAAGCCATGCCAGAGTAAATAATAGTATTGAAATTTTCCTTTGGAATATCGTACCATTTCCCGTGAAACCGATAAATCAAATTACGCCCTAACGTAAAAGCGAAAAAACTTATAAATAATAAACCCAGATTAATTACCGCACTCCAGAGTAAAAATTCTTGTAAAGTCTCCATTTAATACCCCCTTTTAATATATATATAGTACTTTAATTCAAGCATTATGTCAAGCAGTTTTTTAACAACAAAAACCACGAAAAAAACATTTAACACAGAGAGCACAGAGAAAAAACAAAAAACACAGAGATCACAGAGATAAAAAAAATATATTTTTGTTTATTTAAAACCCAACCCATAACACTAAATTATTCTCACACAAAGACACAAAGAAAAAAAATTGATTGATTTTAACCACTAAATACACAAAAGACACGAAAAATTTTTGTTGTTTTTGCTAAATCCCAAATCCTAAATCCAAAATCCTAAAGAATTGCCACAGATTTACACAGATAAACACGGAGAAAAAACATTTTACTTGACCACGAAACAAACGAAAGACACTAAATTTTTATTGTGATTTTTTAAAACTCACCTCACCACATCTAAATAGGAACAACAAATCACACAAATAACACGAATAAAGAAAAAAAATGTTTATTTTTACTACTCAACCACTCAACGATTTAACTACTCAACTTAGATTCGAAGAATCTACGTTGAGGAACAACAAAGGACACAAAGAGTACAAAGTTTTATTTTGTTTTTTCTGACCACCAACCACTAACCTCCAACTACAAATTTTCTCTCATCTCAAGTAATCTTTTTTTGCCTAAATATGGTTCAATAAAACGTTTGTAACCTTCCTCAGGGATTTTTTCGATGTCCTTCACATTGGTTTCAACAAAATCTGTTCTGGATTTCAGATTATCACAATCAAAGCTATCACAGTAAGCACAATTGCGGACGCTTTTCTCTATTGCGCACGGACGAACAGGGCATCCCTCATCAGGATGATTCCCTTCGTTCCTACATCCGACACAACTAACCTTTTCCGGCGGTACCCGAAAACCAAAGTATAAAAACCATTTATCACTAATTTCAACTTTATCAGCATCACTCTTAATGTTTTTCTCATAAGCAGGACAGATATCACATAAAAATCCACAATAACCAAGCATTTCTACCATAATTCTCTCCTTACTATTGTTTAACCTAAATATATTTTAAGTCACACCAGTAGTATACACTTTCTATTTAATTCGGTATCCTGGGTGACCCGTTTGCCAAAGCGCGAAACTTAATTCGTCGGCCAAACCTTCAAATGCTTTCGATTTTGTATCTCCAATACCATGCCCCGATTCATAATCCGCCCAGAACAAAATGGGATTATCTGACGCGTTATAAGCCTGCAATCTGGCGGCAAACTTTGCCGGCTGCCAGGCGATAACTCGCGGGTCATTCATTCCGGCTGTTATCAAAGCTGCCGGATATTTTACACCTTTTTCTAAATGGAGATACGAATCCATTTCAATGAGAGCCATACATTCAACAGAATCTTTGACAGTACCAAATTCCGGTACATTAACAGGACCATTCGGTGATTCTTCCGCTCGTAACGTATTTAGACAACCAACCGTTGGTATAGCAGCCGCGAACAAATCGGGACGCTCGGTCATGGCACGGCCGATAAGTATACCACCGGCACTTCCCCCGGTAATTGCAATTCTTTTATTGGAGCTGTATTTTTCCTTAATTAAATACTCGGCACATGCTATTAAATCCTTCCATGTATTCGGTTTGGTGGTTTTAAATCCATCCTTATGCCATTTTTCGCCCAGTTCTCCCCCTCCTCTTACATGAGGAATTACCAAGATGCCACCCTCATGCGTCCAGAGTAAAAAGCTCGAACTAAAAAACGGATTCATTGAATGCCCGTACGCTCCGTAACCAAAAATCAAGACCCGGTTCTTACCGTCTTTTTTCATCCCTTTTTTATATACCAAAGATAAAGGTACCTTTACCCCATCATGAGATGGAACCATAATTTCTTCCACAATCAGATCGGAATATTCCGGGTATTCAGGAAGACAGGAAGAATGTTTTAGTTTAAATTCTTTAGAGTTAGATAAATAACGATAAAAATGATAATCTTTTGTCCAGCCATTAATTGTCACCCAGAAATCATCGTATTTGAAACCCTTTGTAAGTAAGGAAACTCTTCCTGCCGCGAAAGGCAGCTCAATTTCCTTTGCTTTCCTAGAACCATACGGCAAATAAAACAACTTTCCTTCGACACCATTTTTAGCGGTTGTATAATAAAGACCATCTCTGGTTAAACGAAAATCAGCAATGATTTCTTGAGCGGGTTCAGGAACTACTAACAGGGCATTTTCAATGTCAGGATTTTTAAGAGATGTTTTTAAAATTTTAAAATTAGGTGCGTTTTTTGGTGTATAGATAAATAATTCTTCTTCGGTAACCCAAAAATCATAAACTCCGTCTTCGACCTTGAACAACCGTTTCCAGGCAATTTTTTCTTTATACAATTCATCTGCAGGCGCGTAAAAAACATTTAATCGTCTATCAACGGTCGACACAAAACCAAAAATATATTGACAGTCCTTATCGTAAAACACCAGAGGAAAATCTTCTTCTCTGATACCGAGTTCAGGATATTTTGCCCTCGAAAAGATTTCTTTATCCGTGGCAGGGTCGGTACCCACAACATGTAAGTATACCTTGCTGTTTTTTTCCCTATCCATATCATGAACGTCACTGGATTGTAATCGATTGTACAAATAAGCATTTCCATCAGGCAACCAGGAAGGTGATGCAAACCAACATCTGTCAATTTGTTCGGGGAATAACTCTTTCTTTTCAACATCAATAGTTAACAAAACCGAACTTTCCGAACCATTTGGCGCAACTTCAAAAGCAACCCTGGATCCGTCATAAGAAGGGGAAAAGCCGGAGATGACATATTCCTGTGTGGTATCAGGACCGAAAGTCCGAGAATCATAAAGCAGGTATTCGGGGCTTTCCTCGTCATCCCCATCCCGGTAATACAATTTTCCCGTTTCCTCTTCGGGTTTGGTCTTTAGAAAAAAAAAGCGGTC
>CAZRYJ010000040.1:0-15836 GCA_964604245.1 uncultured bacterium
AGGAATTGAAACTGGGATAGTAGAGATAGATAAGATTTGGTTTTGAGTTCCGGGTTTCTGGTTTTGAGTTAAAAAACCAATATTTATTCGTGCTATTCGTGCAATTCGTTGTTCCTTTTTGGTGTTGTGGATGGGGTTTTTAAACAGCATTAATTTTAGGTATGTTGGGCTTTGTGTCTTAGTGCCTTTGTGGCAATTTGAAAGTGTGGGTGGGTTGATTTTCAAATAATTAAAGTTAACTTACCCCTAAAAGGAGAAATTTAATGTGTCTGGCAATACCAATGAAGCTCATAAAAATCGAAGGAAACAAAGGAATCGTAGAACTATCGGGAGTAAAAAAGGAAGTTAGTCTAAACCTCCTCAACAATGTTGAAATAGGAGATTATCTGATA
The DNA here is from genome assembly GCA_964604245.1 of uncultured bacterium. GTDB lineage: Bacteria > Hydrothermota > UBA3072 > UBA3072 > UBA3072 > JAFGHJ01. Next base: position 393 of record CAZRYJ010000040.1, read on the forward strand.
ATACACGCCGGTTTTGCCATAGAAAAACTAAACGAAGAAGAAGCGAAAAAAACACTCGCAATCTGGGAAGAGATTGGAAATCTTCAAAAAGAATGAAATATATAAGAGAATACAGAAACAAAGATATATCGCAAAAAATAGCCGATAGAATCAACAATTTGCTAAAAGGATATAAAGGGGATCTTTCCTTAATGGAAGTATGCGGAACACATACGCATTCGATTTTCCTTTCAGGTATTATGGATCTTCTTTCAGATAAAATAGGACATCTTTCGGGTCCGGGTTGCCCTGTATGCGTTACACCGAACAAATATATCGATACGGCAATAGCCTATAGCCGCCTGGGGGATACAATAATAACAACTTTTGGAGATATGATTAAAGTCCCGGGTTCGACTTCCTCATTAGAAAAAGAAAAAGCTTCAGGGGGTACGGTGAGAATAATTTATTCTCCTCTTGAAAGTTTAGAAATCGCTAAAAATAATCCTGACAAAAAAATTGTTTTTCTCGGCGTGGGCTTTGAAACCACCGCTCCGTTAGTTGCCTCGACAATTCTATCCGCGAAGGATGAAAATATAAAGAATTTTTTTGTTCTTTCCGGGCATAAATTAATTCCTCCCGCAATGACGGCACTTTTGGAAAGCAAAGAAATTAAAATAGACGGGTTTATCTGTCCCGGGCATGTCAGTGCAATAATCGGAGAAAAACCTTATTTTCCCATAGTAAAAAAATACGGTATCCCTTCTGTTATAATAGGCTTTGAACCAATCGACCTTTTAGAAGGAATCGAAATGTTAATAAAACAAATAACCGACAAGAAAAAACCCTCTGTAGAAAACCAATATAAGAGAGTCGTACGTAGAGAGGGTAACGAAAAAGCTTTATCTCTAATAGATAAAGTTTTCGAAATAAAAGATTCCCCGTGGAGAGGGCTTGGCGTACTGCCCAAATCCGGACTATACATAAAAGAAACTTATTCGGATTTTGACGCGGAAAAACACATAAAATGCCAAGTAGAAAAAACAAAAGAACACCCGGGATGTATATGCGGAAAAGTACTAATGGGTACAAAAAAACCATATGATTGCAAATTATACTCAAAAACATGCACTCCAGAACATCCAATAGGACCCTGTATGGTATCATCCGAAGGCACCTGCGCCGCGTATTATAAATTCAAAAAACGATGAAAAAGAAAAACATAAAAAATAATAAAATATTGCTTTCGCATGGAAGCGGCGGTAAAGCTATGAGTTCTCTAATAAAAGAACTGATGCTGGATAAATTTGACAACCCAACTCTTAATGAACTTACGGACTCCGCGGTGCTACCTCCTTCGGGAGAGAAAAAAATATGTTTTACAACAGATTCTTACGTTATAAATCCTCTTTTTTTCCCGGGAGGGGATATAGGAAATTTAGCGATAAACGGTACCGTAAATGACCTCGCGGTAATGGGAGCGAAACCTCTTTATATCTCATGTTCTTTTATCATAGAAGAAGGGTTAGAGATGAATATCCTGGATAAAATCACAACCTCCATGGAAAAAGCAAGCAAAAAAGCAAACGTACAAATCGTTACGGGAGATACAAAGGTTGTAGAAAAGGGAAACGCTGATCAAATATTTATCAATACTTCAGGGGTCGGCATCTTACAAAAAAATATTGTTCTTTCCAAAAAGAATATCCAAATAGGAGATAAAATCCTTATAAACGGAGAACTCGGAGCGCACGGTTTAGCCGTAATGAGCAAGAGAGAAAATTTCGACACAGACATAAAAAGTGACTGCGCACCTCTCTGGTTTTTAATAGAGAGTATGTTATCAGTAGGCGGTATAAAATTTATGAGAGATCCGACAAGAGGGGGAGTTGCTACAGTCTTATGCGAAATTGCGGAAAATTCCGATTTCGGAATTAAAATTAATGAAAAAAAACTTCCCATTCACGATAATGTATCTTCTTTCTCGGAAATTCTGGGTCTTGACCCTCTTTACATAGCAAACGAAGGCAAAGTCGTTGCTGTAGTCGCAAAAGATAAAGCTTCCGCTATTCTTACAAATATGCAAAAACATCCCCTGGGAAAAGAATCTTCTATAATAGGTGCGGTAGTGGCGGAAAATAAAGGCAGGGTCGTGCTTGAAACAGTTATCGGAGGAAAAAGAATTATCGATCGCTTAGTAGGAGAACAGCTCCCCCGCATCTGCTAAGGGATATGTTAAAAAAACAAGACGCTATCATTCTAAAAAGCTACGATTTTAAAAATACAAGTAAAATAATTCATATACTGTCATCAGATTCCGAGCGACTTTCTCTGATTGCAAAAGGCGCCAGGCGAACAAAATCACAATTTGCCGGCAATATAGAACCATTAAATTTAACGGAGCTCATATATTACATAAAACCCGGCAAAAATTTAGGAACATTGAAAGAAGCAAATATCAAAGAACCGCACCAATCTTTAAAAAACGATTTATACCGACTGAATATAGGCTGGAGCTTGATATGGACAGGAAGAAAAATTCCCTCTCCCATGGATGGTCTTTTCGGATTGGAAAAAAGGTCCTTAATTTTCCTCGATAGGGGCTTTAAAGAGGAGGTTTTTGTTTACTTCTTCCTTTCCCTCTTTAAACTTCAGGGCATATCCCCCCAAATGAACAAATGTACAATCTGCGGTTCAAAGATAGCAGCGTATTTTGATATTGAAGCAGGAGGCACAAAATGCAAGAACTGCGTAACCGGGAACGCTATCTTTTTCTCTTCTTTAGAAAAAGCAATCAAATCGCTACAAAAAGGAAGATTGCAAGCGTGGGAAGAAGCGGAAAAAAAAGATAAAAAAGAAATTCTAAAATTTATCTTTAAATATAGCGTTTATCACTTAGGGGATTGGGTGAACCGCATAACGGATATATTGCCATTCACAATTACCCCATAGGACCGACAATGTTTCCAGTCACCGAAAACAGATAGAGTTTTTTTTCCTTCCTTGTAAAAATACGGCTTATGAAAGTGTCCCATTATAACTGCATCTACACCTTGCGAAAACTCTTTCTCTGCAAAATTTTCAAAGCTATTATCCCTCAATTTTATCTTTCTGGAACTCGTTTGCGAAAAACCGGATACGGCTTTGGCAATAAGAAGCCCAAGCTCAGGATGGATTAAAGAAAAAAGTAATCTCGAAAATTTATTAGTCAAACAGGTTTTTACCATAAAATTTGTGTCTATTTCATCTCCGTGTTGTACCAATATTTTCTTTTTCCCAACTTTTATTATTTCAGGTCCAAGGTGCTTAATAACACCAAGCCCTTCAAAAAAATCCCCTATCCAGAAATCATGATTACCAACCCAGTAGTGTATGCTAATATCTTCTTCTATAATCTTTTGTAGCCCAAAAAATATTTTAAAAAAACTCTTCGGGATAAAAGATTTATATTCAAAATAAAAATCGAAAATATCTCCGAGTAAAAATAATTCATTTCCTTCTTCTCTGACCATTTCAAGAAACGAAAGAAACGATTCCATCTCTTCTTCTTTAGACCAATCATGGAAGTGAGTATCTGATATTACAAATATTGTTTTTTTCTCTGATATTTCTAGCATCTACAAAACCTATCGAGCGATGGGTGCAATCCGACTATTACATTCTTTCTGAACTAATTCCTTTTGAAAAAATATTATTGGCTAAATTCCTTTTTCATTTCGCCAATAAGACCTATAGCTTCTTCAAAATATCTCTTTTCAACAAGGTTGTTTAAAAGCTTTCGATAACGGTCCTCTTTGGAAAGACCCCCCTCTTTTCCATCCTTCCCCTCCAGAGAAAGAGGCTCCCCATCAGAAGATTCCTCAAAAAGGCTTTTTTCTTCGTGGTCAAGCGCATCCAATATACCCTCTTCCTTTTTTTCTTTCTTCTTTCGACCCTCTTCTCTTTTAAAAATTTCCTCAAAAGGAGATTTATTTTGTTCCATCAAGCCTCCTTATTCTTATATAATTTTAGCTTCTCTCCTACATCTTGTAATGTAGGATCAATCTGAAGCGCTTTCTCCCAATTTGAAACAGCTTTATCTATCATTTCCTTTTGCTCATAAGCATATCCCAGGTCTGCATAAATAAAAGCCTCTGATTCACTCTTTTTGCTTGCTTCTTTAAAAATTTCAATCGCCTCATCTATGTTGCCTCTGTCGAACATAATTAATCCCAAACCAACCTCAGCTTCAAGCATATCGGGATTATCCTTTAAAACTCTCTCGAATATCTTTCGGGCATCTTTTTGTTTGCCTTTGCTTGAAAGAGCAACAGCGAGATTTGTTAATATTTCAGCAGATGCGTCATCCAAAAGAACAGCTTCTTTTAATTGACGGATCGCAACATCTACTTTTCCTCCATAAAAATTCCTGACAGCCATATCGTTTAACCTGCGGGCTTCCTCTTTTCTCATTCTATTATCAAATTTTTCTCTCTCCTCTTTAAACTCCCCCACATAGTTCTCCATTAAAGAGGATAAGTCCTTTAATCCTTTTGAAGACTCCTTAAATTGCGTATACATTTCCTCAAAAACTTTCTGCAGTGTCTCTCTTAAGGCATTAATCTCTTCTTTAAAGGACCCCTCAAGTTTTTCGAAAACTTCACCAATATGTGTCAAATCGTTGCTCACAACATCTAAAGATAAACTCGCTTTATCCATCAACGCTTTCTGAAGTTCGTCTAACTTTTCCACTAACTTATCCGGGCTGCTCTTGATGTTATCCGACACATTCTCCATTCCGGATTGGAGGGACCCTTTCAGAGAAACAAATTCCTCCTCAAGTTTACTATCCAAATCCTTTGAGAAATTTTCAACAATCGAAGAAATATGTTCTAATTTCACATCGAGTAAAGCCCTCAATTCATAGTGATCGTTATGTTGAGTTTTGTTGACTGTTCTTAGGATATCGCTTATTTCACTTCTACGAGTAGCTGCTTCGGCTGAAGAACTTTCTTTCTTTTTGTTCTTTTGTCCAGGCCTATTCGTCTGCTCCATTTTCTTTCCTTCTGTTTTCTTCTTTTCTCTGTTCACCCTTTTTTCCATATCCGGATTTTTCCCTTCTTTCATAAAATATCACCTCCTTATAAGAGGCCTTATCTTTTTATATGAATCCGTTGCTTCACTTAACATTTTAGAAATATACAAATTCTTCTTTACCGGATCCATTTCTGTTTTTGAAAGGAGACTCAAAGAAAGTTCCGCATTCCCGCTGTAAAAAGCAAGAAGAGCTCTCCTTTCCAGAAAAGCTTCTTTGTTTTTCAAGTGGGATAGGCGCCTATAAGCACCCCAATAATCTCCCAGTTCAGCTTCTATAAGACTTAAAAGGACCTCCCTCTTTTCTTTATCTACTTTTTCAATTTCTTCAAAAGCATTCTCAAAGTCTTTTAATTTTATGTATAAATATACTTTTTCCTCCGGAGAATCTGTCATTTTAAGCCTATCAAGCAGTACTTCTTTTCTTACTTCTTGTATTTCCTTTATACTAACTTTAACATTTTTGCCGAGAAACCATAACAGAACTTTTTCCTTGTCGCTCGGCTCTCCTATTTTTTTCAAATATAACTCTGCCTTCTCCATATCGCCGGCAACAAAGTAAAGATAGGCTCCTTCCTTGACAATTTCTTCGTTGTCCGAATTTTTATCGAGTAACTGCTCATAAAAAGGCACTTGTTCTTTTATGCTTAAATCCTTTATATGTTCAATTGCCCTGTCCCAATCCGAAAGCCCGAGACTAATTCTAACAAGCAAAGAAATCATCTCCTCATCATCCGGCGCAATAAACTCCTTTAGTTTCTCGGCAACTTCCGGAAATTCATTAAGTAATTCCCCCATTTCATCCTTACTTCTCTTTTTATCTCCCACTTGATAACGAATCTTAGCAATCGAAATCCTGATTGGCAAGGGAAGATTTTCCTTAAACAAACTTTTGATTTCAGTTAATAAATATTTTCCTTTTTCCTCTGTTCCATCAAAAAATTCTTCTATTATATCAACAAGAGGTGCATTGCGCTCTTCCTTTGCGTAAATTTTCAATAAATTTCCGACTAACTCTGTTGAAAGTTCTACTTTCGGAAATGCGTTCCCTATCTCTTCAAAAGCTGTGTCTCTTTTTTCTTCATTTGCCCAATAAGCTTCAATAAAATATTTTAAAGACTTCTCTACATGTCCCAAATCTTTCTCAATACCAGCTCTTAAGAAAACTATGCTCTTTTCAACATTGGGATCTTCAAATTTTTCCAGAGCCTCAACTGCAGAACTCTTAAGTTTAGGATCAAAACGTATTCCTTTTTCTATTTCGTCAATCCCTGACAGGTCTCCCTTTAGAAGTTTTACTTTCCCGTAAAAAACTCTAAGCGCAGCATGAATTGGAGCAAGATCGACTAGCTTTTTACTTTCCTCTAACATTACATCGCTCATTGTTGGCTTCCCGGAAAGAGTTTCTTCTAAACATAGAACTGCTTTATCAATATTGCCTGCTTCTCTATATAATCGGTAGAGCGTCATAAGTGTCTCATACTCAGTCTTTCCTTCGGCTCTTATCTCTTCTAAGACTTCTATTGCTTTTTCCGAAAGGGAAATATCCAATCCTATCGCTCTTCTTATAAGACCTGCCGCATTCGACAAATTCCCAACTTTTGCATTTGCTTTAGCAAGGGAGAGCATTAATTCCGGTTGGTCTTCTAACTCTAATGCCGCTAAAACCTGTGATCCCCATTTAATAGCTTCCTCATAGAAATCGTTTTGAATTAAAATTTTTGTAAGCACTCTGGAGATTGCTTCGTTGTCCTTTCTTTTTTTGACCTCATTTATTAAAAATGTAGTTATCTCTCCTACATAATCTTTAAATTCTCTGGCAGCGTTCTCAATCTCTCGACATCCTTTTTCAAATTCACCTTTATGAAAATATAAAGAAGAAATCAGTTTTCTTATCCTTGGTTCATCACGATACCCCTGCAGATAAGTCAAAATAAATTTAAACCTTTCCGGATCTTCGTCTATAGCTTCCTTATAACTGTTTTCCGCTTTCTCGAACTCTTGCGACATACGGTATAACTCAGCTAAGGCGAACGGATATGTAAAAGGAGGAAACTCCTGTCTGTCCAGATTCTTATAAAATTTAAGAAATTGCTCGGTGAATTCAGGCTTTGATTTTACTCTTTTGTCAAATTCAGTAAGCATAATGGGTATATAGTCGGCTGACTCTGAAATTATCAGGTTGACTTTTTCAGCAATCTCTTCGGGCTTATCAGGAATCTGGAGCATTAAAGAAATAATTTCTCCTTCTGTGCTTACCGGATTTTCTTTCTTAAATTTTTGAAGCTCTTCTTTGATCTGTTCTGTTTTTTCGGGATCCAGGGACATTTCCTTATAAATTTGAAGGGCTGCCTCTGTATCTCCTTCTCTTGAGAGCAATCTTGCCTTTAAGATTAAACCCGTCGAAGGCAGTTCCTTTCCTTCAAACAGCTGATTTAAATTTTCAAGTAATGTGGATGATGCTGACGGAGATTGTACAAAAGCTTTGTCCAAAAGAGCAATGGCTTCTTCTTTCCATCCGAGCACGCTATAAATACTAGCCATATTAAGAAAATTATCTACTCCCGGAGGAAGTTTTTCTTCCAGCTCTTTTACTCGCTTGCCTATCTCTTCATCGGCTGCAATTGAAACGGCAGCAAGAAATTCTCTTAATCCTTCGGCATATCTCTCTTTCTTTATATAAGCCTCTGCTAATTGCTTATGAATTGTTGGGTTCTCTGTCTCTTTTTTAACCATTGTCTGATATTTTTTTATAGCATCATCCACCTCGAACTCTTCAATAAGATCCAGTGCTTTTTCCTCTTTTCCTGATTCAATCAATAATTCACTCAAATACTCAATAATATCTTTAGATTTCTTACCATAAAGGGACAGAATTGAAATTACTTCTTCTTGTAATTTTGGATTCGTGTTTACAGCTTCACGTAATTTGGAAACTCCTTCTGTAAAATGCTTATCTTTAAGCAAAAATTCTCCCAAACCTAATTTGAGGTAAGCATCTCCGTATTTTTCCCTTTCTGCTCTTCTTAATTCAAGCGCAATATTTTGTAATTCTTTTGGTTTTTTTTCCAATATCTTTCTAAATATTTTTAACGACTCTTCGCTATTCCTACCCTCATTTGTTATTGCAAATAAATAAAAATGCGTAAAATCTCTCGGACTAAAATCTTCTTTGTTCGTAAGAATATTGTTAACAACCTGTTCTTCCCTCTTAATAAAAGCTTCCTTGCTTTCTTCACTCATCTCTCTAAAAAGATCGAAAACTCCTTCAAAGTCTATTCTTTCTGCCCATTTCTCCATAAGATATTCCGCGAGGCGGTCCGGCTTACCTCTGCCATAAAATAAATCCTCTACCTCTCCCTCAACTTTCTTCTTGGCTTCAGCAGAAAGAGCGGACCCTTTCTCTGCCCATATAATTACTTCGTTTAATTTGTCTATAGCATGATATGTGTGCATAATTTCAAGAATCAGGGGAAGATCTGAATTGTGATTTCTTAAAGCATTTTGCAAAATTTGAACTGCTTTAAGAGAATCGCCTTTTGCTGCTACCCTTCGGGCTTTATCAATTAGATTAGATTGATCTCCAAAAGTAAACATAGGTAAAGAAGAATATAATAAAAATAAAAACTAAGTCAAGAGTTTTATACCCTACCCCACTTCCCCTTTTTATCCACAAGATTACACAGATTACCACTGATTTTTCTACATGTAGAACATGTAGATACTGTAGTTTTTGCTTTTTTCCAATTCAACGATTCAACAATTTAACTACTCAACTTAGATTTGAAGAATCTATGTATTTAACATTCTGCTATAATAGTACAGTTTTTGCCTTCTTTTTTTGCAATGTAAAGAGCCCTATCCGCAGCTGATATGAGATCCCTTTTATTCTGCGCGTGTTTTAGATGCTCAGAAACACCTGTTGAAATTGTAACGTTAAGCTTAACTCCATCCGGAGAAACAAACTCCTTACCTTCTATAGAACTACGTATTTTTTCCGCAAGTTTATAGCCTTCTAATGACGCGGTTTTGGGCAAGATGATGGCAAATTCTTCACCTCCATACCTTGCCAGTATATCGGATGATCTTATACTATCTTTCATTAATTTACCAATCTCCCGGAGAATAAGATCTCCGTTCTGATGTCCAAATTGATCGTTTATTAATTTAAAATTATCCAGATCAATCATTAGTAAAGTTATAGGTTCTTCATTTCTCTCGGCTTCGGCAATTTTATTATCCAATATTTCCTGAAAAAAGCCGTGATTAAATGCCTCAGTCAACCCATCTCTAATAGCTTTTTTCCGTTCTTTCTCATATAAATAAGCTTTTTCTACAGAAGAAGCAGCTATATTAGTAATAAGATCAAGTAAACTCAAATCTTTTCTGTTGAAATTTGCTTTATTCTTTGAAAGAAGCAGTATGCCTCCTTGTACATCGCCCTTAAAAGGCGAAAACAATAAAGATTTCGCCTCAAAATCCCTTTCTTCCGGAAACAAAATAGGTCTTTTGGTTTCAGTAGTAAGATCGTTTTTACGGAGAGATTCTTTTAAAGCAAGATACGACGCAATGATACTTTTTTGCAAAGTTCGGTAATATCGTCTTCCATCTTCTTCCGTTACATGATACTCACTACCTTCTTTAAGAAGAAAAATAGTCCAAATGTCTTTAAATAATTCTTTTATTGTCTCAAATATTCTTTTTCTAACTTCCTCCAGCTTAATGTCTCCTTCCATTCTTTCTGTAAGCTTTAAAATAAAAAGTAATTGATCTGCCTTCATATTAAAATTCTCTAAATATTCATGGAGAGCAAATAAAGGAGATAACCCTTTTACAACACTTGTAAAAAACTCCTTATCTTTTTCCTCGAAAGGTATTCTCTCTTTTCTGTCAACCACTATAATTCCCTTAACTTCATCATCAAGTTCAATTGAACTCGCAATAAAACATTTTATGTCCTCTTCGTTTTTATAATATCCCAAGTTCATTGAGGAAATATTAGAATCGTTATTAACCAAAATACCGGAGTTTTTTAAAAACCAGGAGAGAGGACCTTTGTTGATAGAAACCGTTTCTTTTATTTCTCCACCGCTTTTTGAAATATGAACCTGCAATTTATCAAGCTGATCATTTTTTATCAAAAGAACAACACTAAAGGGATTAAACATCCTAACTATTATATCCAAACTTGCGGATAAAGACTCATAAAATTTAGCCTCTATAGCAACCGGTATTTCTTTCTCTGGAGAGATTTCCATCCTTATTTCTTCCTTTTCGGTACTTAATTTTTTATTTGGGCTCAATCCTTTTTTTTCAAAAAATTTAGGTTTTACCCCATACAAGAAAATTACTGTCCCATAAAAAATCAAGAGGGGGATAAATTGTAGTTCCTTAAACAAGGAAAATAAAGGCAAAATCAACCACCAGAATTTAAGCTTTAAATCTCTCTTATTAAGTATAAAAATAACAGGAACATATGAAACAAAAAGCGGAGACGAAAGACCTCCAGCTAATTGCACAGCAAAAGCTATGCCGGTAAGAGAAAAATAAGAAGAGATATCTTCCTTATCTATGATTAAATAATATAGAACGGCAAGGATTATTATAGAAATCCAATTTGATAAATTTAAAGGAAAAACAACAAGGAGGAGATACCCCAAAAAAAACAAAACCGCAAAGAACTTATATAAATTCATATAAAATAATAATTTTCTATATAAAAATTGTCAAGTATGAAGATAAAAATATACCTAAAGAATTTAACATTTTTATAAAAAAATATTCTAATTGCCTCTTGACATAATATCGATTTTGACAAATAATAAAAAATACATTGCCATGAAAAGAAAAGAGGGAATCAAAAAAAATTTCGACTGGGAAAAAATAAAGAAGGAGCTCCAGAAGGAAATTAACGAATCCGCCTTTAAGGCCTGGTTCGCCAATATGGAATTAGAGGAGACCAGTGGCGATGACGTCTATTTTAATATTCCAAATACGTTTACCCAACATTGGATAACAGAACATTTTATGAATGACCTCAACTCGTCTATAAAAGAAGTTACAGGTAAATTATACAATGTACATTTTCTTGTAAATAGAAAAGCGAATATAGAGACAAATAAACAAGAAGAAGAAACGGAAGAAGAGCAAATATTACAAAAACCCCTTCTGTATGATAAATACACTTTCGAAAATTTTGTTGTAGGGGAGAACAGTAAATTCGCACATGCCGCGGCTATGGCAGTATCCAACGCGCCGGGTAGAGAATATAACCCTCTTTTTATATACGGAGGAGTTGGGTTAGGTAAAACACACTTATTACAGGCAACGGGAAATAGAGTTTACTCTCAATATCCTAACCTTCGAATACTTTACACTCAAACGGAAGAATTTCTTAACGAGATGATAAAATCAATTCAGGAATATTCAACGATACAATTTAAGCAAAAATATAGGGAAATCGATTTACTCTTAATTGATGATGTTCATTTTCTCTCAGGTAAAGAGAGATTACAGGAGGAATTCTTTCACACTTTTAATGCTCTTTTTGAAGCAAAGAAACAAATAGTAATAACTTCTGATAGACCTCCAAAAGAAATATCCGGTCTTGAAGAAAGAGTAATTTCTCGTTTCCATTGGGGTTTAATGGTAGATCTACAACCTCCGGATTTTGAAACACGATTAGCCATTCTTCGTTCCAAAATCCAGAGCGATAATATTCAAATTAGTAACAGTGTAATAAACTATATAGCTGCGAATATAAAATCTAATATCAGAGAATTAGAAGGTTGTTTGATAAAATTATTGGCGCATTCTTCTATATATAAGACCGATATTAATGTCGAGCTTGCTACAAAAATTCTAAATGACTTTATAAAAGAAAAAGAAAGAAGAATAACGCTGGAAAGAATAATTAAAACAGTCTCAGAGTTTTATAATATAGACGTAGAGGAAATCAAAGGAAATAAAAGATCAAAAAGTGTTGCTCAGTCTCGTCAGATTGCCATTTATCTTGCACGAAAATTGACAAATCTTTCCTTAAAAGAGATCGGTAATAATTTTAGTAAAAGAGATCATTCCACTATTCTACATTCTTTCAACAAAATAGAAAATTTAATACGGAAAAACAAGAGGATAAAAGGGGACATTTCTACAATAAAAAGTAAATTGACGGAAACATGAGGCAATGAACATCTATTATCAACAATTTATCCACACAAGAAATGGAAAAACTTTGGGTAAAAATGAAAGAATAAATAAAGAACCACCATTATACACTTATCCACAATGTATACTACAACTACTAAATTATTATACTATTATAAGTAATAGAAAAAAGGAGGAAAAATGTTGTTCTCAATAAATGCTGAAGAATTCGTTAAAGAGTTCAAACCTATAATTCAAATCGTACCTATTCATACAACCTTTCCTATTTTATCCAATGTTAGGATAAAAATAGAGAAAGAAAAACTTAATATCTTTGCTACCGATCTGGATACTTCTTTAATGTACAATACTGATTCATGTAAAATAGAAAAAACAGGTATAATCGTAGTTCCTGCAAAAACTTTATTTTCAATAATGGGAGAAATAAAAGGAGAAACGACCTTTCTTAGAGAAGAAAATAGAGTTAAAATAGAATACGATAAAGGATATTTTTATTTACCTCTTATGGAAGAAGAAGATTTTCCTTCCGAACCTGTGATAACAGAAGAAGAAACCTATGAAGTAAATACAGAAGAACTTGAAGAAATTATAGATAAACTTGTTTTTATAGTTCCGGAAGACTCCGCTAAAAGAAAAATGAGTGGAATGTTATGGGAATACGAAGATAAAAACTTAAGACTGGTTACAACAGATAGTTTTAGTTTAGGCTATAAGGATATTAAAGTTGATCTTGGTAATAAACCCTTTAAGGTAGTAGTCCCCCCAAAGATTTTAAGACAGCTTTCTACTTTTGGTGCGAAGAAAATGAAAATTGGTGTAGATGAAAGTAGAATATATTTTTTCGGAGAAAACTTTATACTTGTTTCTAACTTAATAAAGGTCGATTTCCCTAATTATAAGGCAGTTATATCGGAGAAGAACGATAATGTTCTTACTTTGAACAGAGGATCCTTTCTTTCCTCTCTTAAGAGGGTTTCTGTATTCTCTAACGATAGGCCCAAAACAATAAACTTGGATTTAGGGGATAGTTTAAATATTGAAGTGTTTTCTGAAATAGGAGAAAGCAAAGAAGAAATAGAAGGAGAATATAAAGGAGAAAAGATAAATATTGCTCTTTCTTCTAACTATTTAATGAATTTTTTAAGAAAGATTAAATCATCTAAGGTTACTTTAAGTTTTGAAGCTAAAAATAAACCTATTATAATAGAAGGAGAAAAACAAGAAATTTTTTACCTTTTAATGCCTATAACGATAGAATAAGTGTTAAATAATAAAAGCTTATTTTTTATCTCAAACAACTTTTTTAATTTTATTTGCCTTTAGGCATTTAGAACAAACGTATACTTTCTTAATTTCTTTATTAATCTCTGTTTTTATTTTATGTAAATTTGGTTTTTGTGTTTTTTTTGTCTTTCTTTTAGAATGACTAACTTTGTTACCAAAAGTTGTTGTCTTTCCACAAACATAACATTGTTTTCCCATTATTACTCCTTTTTTCTTGGTATAATAAAAGGAATATCGGTTTTGTCAATGATTTTTTTGTTTTTGGACTTTTGAATTATAAAACAACAATTATGATAATCAATCTTTTTACGATATTATTTTTAGAAAAAACAGTTTAAAAATCCTAATATTTAAGTACTTGACTTTTTTCCGTTTTTTTCTATACTAAATATAACGAAAAAAAAGGAGGCAGTATGAAGAAGTTGCTTTTTGGAATTTCAGTTTTAGTACTTTTAATTATTGGTTGCGCTTCTAGCGGTGTAACGAAAGTGGGTGACATAGAACTCCCCGATTGGTATCTAAATCCTCCCAAAGATGCAAATTATATATTTGGGAAAGCCACTTCCACTTCGCAAGATCTACAGCTTGCTATAGATAAAGCAAAACAAGAAGCAAGACTTGATATAGCCGAAAATCTTGAGTCCCATATTATGGCATTAATTAAGAAATTTGACGAAGAAGTGGGAGGGGCAGAAGACTCTGAGCTTCTAACTCAGTTTACTAAAGTTTCTAAAAATGTTGTAGATCAAACTCTTGTGGGCTCAAGAGAGAATAAAACCAAAGTTAAAAAGGAAGGTAAAGGATATAGGGCTTTTGTACTTATGGAGTTCCCAGTTGGAAAAGCAAGAGAAGAGCTTTTAAAGCAACTATATTCAAGTGAAAACAATCAGTTATATACACGTTTTCGAGCTTCTCAGTCTTTTCAGGATTTAAAAGAGGAAATTGACAATTTAAGGGAGTATAAAAAAGGCCAGGAGGAAGGGTTAAAGGGTTTTGAATAAAGGTTTTTATAAATAAGCAAAAATATTTTTATCTCCTTGTTATTTTAAGTTTCTAATGGTTTAGTTAAGCTCCGCAGTACATGTCGTACTGCGGAGCTTTTATATTTTATTTATCGAGAAAGAAAGAATCTAATTTGGTTGTTTGCTTGCAAAATCCTTATAGCTCCATTAAAACCTTGCGAAAATCGGAAATTGAAGTAAATTATATATAGGATGATTTTTAAAATAAAAAAGAGTAAAAATTATCGTCCGTTATTAACAGTAATAATCTTTATGTTCCTTCTAATTCCCTCACCTTTTTTTTCTCCTACCATGCAGATAAGGTGGCATAAAGAATACGAAGAGCTACGTCATCAAGCTTTATTGTATGCCAGGTCCAGCGGAGTAAGAGGCGATAGCGAAACAATCAAAAGAGCTTATGATTATTCCGTTCGTTTCTGGATGAGGTGGCCGGTTGTAGTTCGTTGGATTCAAGCTGAAAGCGATTTTATTCCGAGCGCTACCAGCAAGGTTAACGCTAAAGGACTTACTCAAGTAATGACCGGAACAGCTGCTTATATTGGAGAAGTTCTCTTATATTCTGGTTCAGTTGGCTTGACTATAGAGGAAGAAGAAAAGTTAAGCGAAATGGATTATAATTTATATGAAGTTGAAGATAATCTTCTTCTTGGTTTTTCTTATCTTAAGTTTTTATCTATATTTTCAAATAATCCGGAGGAAGCTTTAGCAAGATATCTTGCAGGGAAAAAGTGGGTCGATTTCATAGACTCAAGGTACGTTAGAAGAATTTCTGACGGAAAACCCATAACCCTGGACGTTGCTTTGTAGCATCTCGATCAAAAAGGCTTTTTAACCACGAGATTACACAAGATTTTTTGTTGTTTTAACTAAATCCCAACCCCTCGTATGTTATACTATAAATAAATATCCTTGTATATAG
>CAZRYJ010000041.1:0-15343 GCA_964604245.1 uncultured bacterium
CACAGATTTTCACAAGATTCTTCTTTTTGTTTCTAAACTTTTCGTTCCAAAATTGAGTAACAAACCAATACGTATTTTAGCAGCCTTCAGATAATTGAGCAATTGCGCTTCATCAATTTCAGTCAAAGCCTGCGTCGCCTTTATCTCAACAATAACTTTATCCTCTATTAACATATCAGCTTTATATTTTCTTGGAATAATTAAATCTTTATAGTAAATATCAATATCTTTCTGTCTTTCAAAAGAAATATTTCTCAACTTTAACTCATAACACAAAGCTTCCTCATAGACATATTCTAAAAAACCAATCCCTAATTCTCGATGAACCTCCATTGCCGAGCCTATTATTTTCTCTGTTGTATCTTTATATAACCACTTATTTTTTTTCTTTTTCTGTGTTAATCTTGTGGAATCTCGTGGTTCCATTTCTATATCCTCTCCGTGACCCTCGTCTCCGTTAGATGAAAAAAAAGTAAACCAAAAATAAAAACAAAAAAGGCAATTCCAACTGATAACAAATAGCCTTTCCATTCGCTAATTGTGCCTTTCAATATAAGTTCCCTTGGCATAGAAATCAAATAATATAAAGGATTAAATTTAGTAATTGGAATAAGTACACCTATTTTAGGCTTAGCATATAGAACAGGTGTCAGAAACATTAAAAAAGTCATGAAAACGGATAAAGCATTACCGATATCTCTTACAACACTGTTAAAAAGAGAAAAAATAAAACCAAAACCAAGGGTAAATAATATTATAGGTATCATAAAAAGCGGAAAAAATAATATTTTCATACTTGGAGAAACGTCATAAATAAAAAATAAAACACCGACCAAAACGAACTGGACTATAAATGGTACAAGCGACCGAGCTGCAGAAGCAATTACAAGTGATTTTTTAGAAAAGTTTATCTTTACAAGCATTGAACCGGCGTTCACTAAAGAGTTAGAAGTGGTTATCAATCCTGTTGAAAACAATTGCCAGAAGGCCATTCCGAGTATCGCGAAAATCGGATAAGGAACTTCGATCTCACCAAAATTAAAAACACCTGAGCGACTAAGTATTATAAATGTCCCCACACTTACTACAGGTACAATAAACGCCCAAAAAACCCCAACTAATGATTGCTTATATACCGCGAAAAAATCTCTTTTAAACAACTGAAAAATAAGCCACTTGCTCTGTCTTAACTCCCGGAAAATTTCTTTCCATAAAGAAAGATATCCTTTTTTTATTGAATTATCCGGTTGGTAAATCGTTGTCTCGTTCATAATAGTATTATAAATTACAATTATTATGATATATGTCAAGATTCTAAACAATAGCTAGGGGAAAATAAACTTTCTTACGAAAATATATTATTGATATTAATAATATCCAAGCTTCTCCATCAGATCTCCCGCATTGTCTTTAAAAAATTCGAGGGCTGAATCCGAGAAGTGATTTTTCCAATCACCAACTATTCCCTTTCTTGGTAAAATAGCAGATGATTTAACCTCCCCGTGTAGTAATCTGTACTTTATTTTATCAAATCTCTTTTTCTTATTGTAAAAAACTATTTTTTTTACTTTTTTATTTGTTTGCAGATTAAGAAAAGCGCTTAATTCATTCAAACATTCCGTAAAATTTATATACAACTTCTCGTATGAAATCTTTAAAACGTTTGAATCCTTCTGATCTATCCATCCCCAAACATGCCTCTTCCAATATTCGACTCTATTCAATTTACAATAAAATTGATCAAAATCATTCTGCATACGCATAAAATCCGGAAACTCGGGCAAATTATCGGTAAATCTCTTCATATAGAAATATAAAGAAACCATAACATCTCTACCATCTCTGTAGACATAAATAATTTTTCCATCCCTATCAATTAGATCTCTTATGAAATTCTTCTTTTCTTCAAGAAAAGGAGTAAAATCGGAAGTCATATGGCTCTTCAATATTAAATGCCCTGCCTCCTTTCCGATCATTTCTTCAAGTTCATAAATCGATATACGCTCCTTATGTTCTTCCATTAATCTGTCGATGTTTATAAAATTCTTATTTACACCGGGAAAATTATGTCTTATTACATCTATAAGCCAGTGAGTTCCGGAGCGCCTATGAGAACAAATAAGTATTAACATTATATTTCTTGAAGTTATTTATTAAATTTTTTAAAAATTTCGCCTGCAACATTCTTCCAAGAAAAACTCTCCTCTGCAAATTTTCTACCTTTCTTACCCATCTTCTCTCTTACTTTTGCATCTTTGATGAGTTTTATTATAGCATTCGAAAGGGCTTTCGCATCATTTGGAGGTACTAAAATTCCAATACCTTCTTCTTCAACCATCTCCAAGCCTCTTATCTTCGTAGTAATAATAGGAACACCGCAGGCGGCGTAATCTCTAACTTTCATCGGAGAAACCATACCATCATTTCTTTTCCTTATAAAAGGCGCGACACCAATATCAAAAGCATTGATATATAAATTAGCTTTACTATACGGAACACTTCCTGTAAGTATTACTTTCCCTTTCTCCAATTCTAAAATAGCTTTCTTTACCTTCGGCATCAAAGGACCATCGCCAACCAGTAGAAATCTTACATCACTATGGACTTTCAAAACTTCAGGTATAGCGTAAAGAAGATAATCCAATCCCTGCCAAACGGCAAACATACCAATAAAACCAACATAAAAATAGTCCGGATTCACCCCTATTAATTTCTTTGCCTTCCTTCTATTCATGGGTTTAAAGAAATCCACATCAGTTCCATTCTCAATAACGGAAATTTTTTTCTCATCAATATCAAAAGATAAGAGCTTCTCCTTTATTCCCTTCGCTACAACTCTTATATAATCCGCAAGGAGCGCACTCCATAACTGCAGTTTTGCCACAAAAATTACTTTAAGCCTGCTATGACCTTCCAGAGCTCTCTGTTCCGCAACCCAATCATGAAATTCGAGCGCAACCTTGAAGTTAAGAGAAAAAAACTTTAAGCTTTTCAATACCAATTGATAAAATAAAACCGGAGGGGAAAATTGAATATATACCAGTTGAGGTTTAAATCTAAAAATATCCCGGATAATAAACGGTATTACAAGTAAGTATTTTAATGCTCTGAAAAATAGATTACCTAAAAGTGGATTTGGTACAAATCTTATGTCAATACTCTCACTTAATTTATCCTTTTTAACGTTTTCAGGAAAATATATTATGCTTCTCGTAATAAATCCAAGCTTTTCAAAACTTACCACAAGGTTAAAAAAGTGAATTTTCGACCCAAAATCTTTTGAAATATCAACCGGAGCTATCATAAGAACTCTTTTTATTTTCATTCGTTATCTTCTCCTGACCATAACACCATCTTCTTCGATATTTTATCTTTCGTTTCTAAATAATATATAAAACTTTCAAAGCGCTCTTTTTACTAGTATTTTTCACCTTTTTCGTTTCTCAAACCACTCAACGGTCTTTCTCAATCCCTCAGCAAATCTAAATTTAGGTTCATAACCGATTTTATTTCTTGCCTTATTAATATCAGCTAACGAATGTTTTACCTCTCCGACTCTAGTTTCTTTATAAACCGGTTTAATATCTTTATTTAAAATTGTACTTAATATTTGAACTACCTCGTTAATAAATACTCTTTCTCCGCAGACAATGTTAATAACTTCACCCATTACATCAGAATTAGCCGCAAGGATATTAGCTTCAACCACATTTTCTACGTAAGTAAAATCTCCCGATTGCTTACCGTCTCCAAAAATTATAGGTTGTTCATTCTCTAACATCAGATTTATAAACTTAGGAATAGCTGCAGAATATTCTGAATTTGGGTCTTGATAAGGTCCAAAAACGTTGAAATATCTTAAACATATTGTCGGTAGATCGTATATCTCGGAAAAAATCCGGCAATATCTTTCACCAGTGTATTTTGAAAGCGCATAAGGAGGAATAGGTTCAACTGGCATATCTTCTCTTTTGGGAAGTCTTTCATCAACTCCATAAATTGAAGAAGAACTTGCATATACCACTTTCTTTACTCCTTCTTCTTTCGCAGCTACCAGTAAATTTAAAGTACCGTTAACATTTGAATCATTAACGAAAATAGGATTCTTGACCGAGCGTTGGACTGAAGGAACGGCAGCTTGATGCAAGACAACATCCACTTTTTTAAGTGCTTTTCTTATCTCATCAGGGTTTCTTAAATCACCTTCTATCAATTCAAAATTATCTTTCAACAATCTCCGGGTTATATTAGAACCTATAAAACCTGCCGTACCAGTAACAAGATATATCATATCATTTCTCAGTTATAAAATTACTATGAACAAACAAAAAGACAAGTGTTTCTTTTCGTCAGTATATTTTATAAAGGTTTCTTCCATGATCAGAGAGTCCAATCTTTTCAAACTTACTAAACGAGGAATGTTGAACAATAAAATCTGCGAACCCATCATTATCAAAGTTCCTATATGCTCCTTTCATTTGAGGTTCATCGGGATTATGTGGTTCAAAAAACATTTCAACAGCTTTAAGTGCTCCCAGAAACCCAACAAAATCCTTATACACTTTCTCCTCTTTGATAAAATGATGAAATATTGAAAGAGCAAGGATTACATCATATTCAGCAGGTATATCTGCCGGAAGAGAAAATATTGATTCCGGAATAACTTTAAATTTCTTATTTTCGCTCTCTTTTAGTTTATTCAGAAAATAACAATTGATTTTACTCTTTTCAACACAATAACAATCAAATCCTTTATCTTCGAATTTATGGCTGAAATACCCCCAATGACCTCCAATATCGAGCATGGTTCCACTCTTACTCGTAAGACGATCTTCAATAATTTCAAATCTTGTATCATCATAATAGCTAGGTATACGCTCCAGATCAGGATGAGTAAGAGGTGCATAGACTCTATTATCAAATTTCTTTGCATATTCAAAAATCTCATTCTTTAAGGCAACCCAATTCTTATGCCTCACTGTAACTTGTACGGGTATCTTCTCAATATTCAACAATTTTCCAAAAATAAGACGATGTCTACCATTATTGAAAATGAGCTCTCCATTTCTTCCTATATTTACACATACTTCATCTTCATTCCACTTTTTTCTATAACCATGCTTACGCATATCCTTGAATATCTCATCAAGTTTAACACAACGTACATCTAAATCTTCTTTACTCCGGCAACTCCACTTCGCTTTACCATATCTTATTTGCTCCAGCACTCTATTATAATATTCTGTATCTTCCCAATTCACATTGTCCTCAAATCTTTTACAAAAAGAATTAAAGAAAACGTGTTTATCAAACTCCATTAAATTTTTATCCCAGCCACCCCCCAGTACTCTTCCTTTATACCGATAGATACCAAACTCCTTCTTCATAGCGTATTTTATCCTCCGGGGGTCTATATATATTATTCTTTCCTTAGAATATGGATCTCTATGATATCTCCAAGGCAGTATTTTAGTTTTAACAAACCAGAAGCTCCGCCAGACCCTGTATAAAAATACTTTCATCCAGACTGGAAGCAACTGTATTATCCTTGACCTTGTATATTTTATTGAATCCATAATCGCTTATTTATATAAACACCTTCTCTCCCATTCTTAAGGATTTTTCCCCCGGATCATCAAATGATATCAGGTAAATTTTTTGTACTGCATTTAATTTCTCCTCGCAATAAAATTATAATGAACAAACAAAAAGACAAATGGCATTCTCTCAAAAAAAGCTTCAATTCGTATTGCTAATTTAGCTCCAAAAAACCTGGCAATAACTGCAGGAAAAATTCGGAAATATCTATAGGAGGTATCAGAAAATCCTGCATTTTTCATTAAATTACTGAGTCTCCGGGCAGAAAGAATTCGTTCATTACCGTAAAAAATTCTCTTCGTTTCTTTATCGGAATGAATCTCCTTAACTGTTACCGTTTTTAGACCTCGTTTTATAAAGAATTTTAACTGATTTAAAGGATTATAACCATTTGCCTCTGCCATTATAATACAACCATTTTCATTTAATAACTCATATAACTTAGGTACAACCTTCCCTCGCGGTTCCAGATGATGAAAAGTTTCTTCCATCCATATTAAATCGTATAATTCCTCCGGATTATGGTCTAACAGGTTTTCTTCCTCGAATTCACATAAAAGTTTTCTATTCCAGTATTCCTCTGCTATCTCTTTTCTCTCTTTAGCCACCTCCAGTCTTTCCCTGTTAATATCAATCCCCAGAACTTTATGCCCATGCAAAGCCATAAAAATTGACTCCGAACCCGTTCCCGCACCTACATCAAGTATATTCAAATTCCTTCTGTTTTCTAATTTATCATGTAATTCTAATAGCCTTTGAGTCGTAACATAGCAGAGAAATTCGTCAAATGAATCCACGTAATTATAATAATACTTAGAAAACACCAATCTATTTTCAGGCTTAAGCATTTTATATAAATGATTCACCCACAACTCATAATATTTACCGATCTTCAATCTCATCCCCTAAGAAAGATTTTATAGAATCACATACATATTTGATTTCTTCGTCGGTTAACTCGGGAAAAATCGGTAACGAAAGAACTTCTTCGGCAGCCTTTTCACTAACCGGTAAATCTCCTTTTTTATAACCAAGAGAACCAAAACATTTCTGCAAATGCAAAGGTAAAGGATAGTATACTTTACTATCAATATTGTTTTCTTTCAAAAACCTTGCCAATTCATCTCTTTTTCCATTCTTAACACGAATAGTATACTGATGAAAAATATGTTTACGTCCATTTTTTATATGAGGGCAATCTATTTCCCCGATATTTTTCAATAGCTCAGAATAAAGCTCGGCATTTTCTTCCCTCTTATCATTCCAAGCATCAAGATAAGGGAATTCGGCTAAAAGAACTGCTGCCTGTATTGTATCTAATCTGCTGTTATAACCCACCAATGAATGATAATATCCTTCTTCAGCTCCATGAACCCGCATTTTTCGGAGCGTATCAGCAAGTTTTTCATCATTGGTAGTTATTATTCCCCCGTCTCCGTACGCTCCTAAATTCTTTGTGGGGAAAAAGGAAAAACAGCCAAGAACACCTAAGGAACCAGCTTTCTTCCCCTTGTATTCAGCTCCAATAGCCTGACAGGCATCTTCAATTATATCTAAGCCATACATCTTTGCAATGTCAGCAATAGTATCCATATCAGCTATCTGACCGTATAAATGCACAGGTATTATTGCTTTTATCCTGGATGCTTCAATCTTTAGTCTTTGTGTATGAAACGATTTCTCCCCTAATAATTCTTTTACTTTTCCCGGATCAATATTATATGTATCCGGTTTAATATCCACAAAAACCGGAGTAGCTCCAATATTATGGATAACACCTGCCGTCGCAAAAAAAGTAAACGGTGTAGTAATTACAAAATCTCCTCTTCCTACCCCTAAATTTCTCAAACTGAGTAAAAGTGCGTCAGTTCCGGAAGCCACAGCAACCGAATACTTTACATTGCAATATTCTGCAATTTTTGTCTCTAACTGTGTTACCTCTCTACCAAGAATAAAATGCTGGGACTCCAGCACTTTTCCAATAGCCGTATCAATCTCATCCCTCATGGAATTATAGCGACGTGTTAAGTCAAGTAACGGAACCCTCATTATCAACTCCTTTCAATTTTTATCTCAAAAACTCATACTTTCTTCTATAATATTTATCTGAACCCAAATGACCAAGAAATCAGGTAGAGGCATTTTTATACCATTCAAAGAATCTCCTTGTTCCTTCCTCTATAGTAAACCTCGGGTTATAACCTAACAGTCTTTTTGCCTTACCTATATCAGCATAAGTTTGGGGAACATCACCCGGTTGTTCATCAAGCTTTTTTATAATCACTTCTTTCCCGGAAACTTTTCCCAAAACTTCTATCAGATTTTTTAGAGTGACAGTCCTCCCGCTTCCAATATTAATTATTTCAAAATCCAAGGGAATCTCTATAGCAGATAAAACACAGTCAATACAATCACCTATATACGTGTAATCACGAATGGAACTGCCATCTCCAAACATCGGTATTGGCTCACCCTTCATTATAAGCTTAACAAACTTTCTTATAGCCATATCGGGACGCTGCCTTTCACCGTAAACTGTAAAAAATCTTAAAATCGTAATAGGTATTCCATACAGATTATTATACGTTTTACAGTAAAGTTCCGCCGCTCTTTTAGCAGTCGCGTATGGAGAAACTTGCAAGTCAACAGGATCATCTTCCGAGAAAGGCGTTTTCTTATTTATTCCGTAAACCGAAGAGGAAGAAGCAAATATAAATTGTTTAACATTATACTTTTTTGCCATTTCAAGTAGATTAACAGTACCTTTAACATCAACGTCCACATAAATACCCGGACTAACAATAGAAGGGCGAACTCCCGCAATTGCAGCAAGGTGGACAATAATATCAGGTCTCAGGTTTTGGGTTTTAGGTTTCAGGTTATTACTATCAGAGGAAAAATTAAAATTGCCGGAAAATACATCATCAAGAAGGGAAACGTCTAGAATATCACCTCGAATCAGTTTAAAATTGGGGTTTTCAATAACACCTGAAATATTATTTTCTTTCAATTTCGGATTATAGTAGTCATTGAAATTATCAAGACATAAAACAAAATATCCTTTATCAATCAACTTTTCAACAAGATGAGAACCAATAAAACCCGCGCCTCCGGTTACCAGAATAGTCTTCTCATTCATTTCAAATCTCCTTTCCACAGACTTTCAATTCCGTCCACGGTTTTATCTATGGAAAAATTTTCCTTAACTCTCTTAAAACCGGCTTCCCCAAAATTCTTCCTTATCTCATCATCCTCAAGCAGGTCTTTAATCTTCTCCGCTAATTTATCAGGACTGCCCGGCTCTACAATAAAACCAGTTCTACCATCTAATATAACTTCTCTGTTACCTCCGACATTCGTTGCAACCACAGGAAGCCCGGCAGCCATCGCTTCTAAAATAACGACAGGGAATCCCTCATAAAAAGAAGGAAGAACAAACACATCTATTACCTGAAGAATCTCGGCAACATCATCACGTTCTCCCAAAAACAAGGCTTTTATTCCCAAATCTTCAGCCTTTTTTTTAAGTCTTCTTTCATCTTTCCCTCCGCCGACAATAAGCAACTGAAAATCAATTTCTTTCTGAGTATCTTTCGTTGCTTCCAGTAAAATCTTTACCCCTTTCTTTGGTTCAAACAGCCTGCAAACCGTACCAACTACTTTTAAATCATCATCCAGACCCAACTCTTTTAGCTTTTTCTTTTTATTTATTTTCGTAGAAAAAGAATCTACTTCAATTCCATTTGGGATAGTAACAACTCTTTCTCTTTTAATGCCAATATCTTGAAGTAAAAATCTGGTAACGGCATTTGAACAGGAATAAATCACAGTGCTTAAACTCGCCGTGATCTTTTCTATAAAGATGTGAACCGGATTCATCCATTGCTGAACGTCTCTAACAGAAGAAATATTTGGTATACCGAGAAGAAAACCAAAAATCCGAGTTGGGATATATGCACGATAAAGAAAGGCAATGATTATATCAGGCGGATATTTCCGCAAATAAAGAAAATACCTCCATAGAACCCGAAAATCGAATTTACCCTTACCATGTAGAGATACGCATTCGATTCCTACATTTTTTAATTTATCAGAAATAGGACCCCAACCTTTAAAAGCAAGAACTCTAACCTTATATCCACGCATCGCTAATTTAGGCGCAACTCTTGCAATCATATGCTCGCTTCCTCCAAGAGTATAACCTACAGTAACAAAAAGAATATCCTTAACCGTATGACTTAAAAAGGCTCCCATCCTGCTCCTTCCGTAAAAGCACTATATATTTTACCTTCTTCAAACCAGGAATTAAGCGCGTTTTGCGCTTCCAAACTTGTCCTTACTACGGAAATTTCCGTTGGCAAGGATTCTAAAAATACAGAACCGTAAGATTTGTTAAGAACCCGTGTATCAAGTATAAAAACCACTCCGGAGTCGGTTGTGGAACGAATCAATCTTCCGAAACCCTGCTTTAATCTTAGAACGGAAAGAGGAAGGATATAATAAGAAAAACCGCCAAGTCCCTTTTTCTCAAAATAAGCAGACTTCGCACCCACTAACGGCTCTGAAGGATTTGGAAAAGGTAATTTTTCTATAATTACAATTTCCAGAGGTTTGCCGGGTACATCAATCCCCTGCCAGAAAGATCCTGTTCCGAAAAGAACAGAAGATGGATTCTCTTTGAAAAGAGTCAGCAATTTCTTTCTTGATTTACCAAAACCCTGAATTAAAAGTTCCCTACCAAGCGCATCGAAAGAGTGAGAGACCTGCTGATAAACAGCTTTCATATGTTTATAAGACATAAATAAAACAAGCGTTCCACGCTCTTGTGGTATAATAACATCCATAATAAAATGACTAACCTGTTTTATAAAACCCTCTTCATCCGCTCCCGGATCGGGAATATATGCCGGAACAATTGTTAAAGCCTGTTCCCTGAATTTATAAGTTTCGGGAAGAGAAACTTCCTTTAAACGATCACCAAGACTATTTAATCCTAAAATATTCTTAATAAAATCAAAAGACTCTCCGACTGTCAATGTTGCCGAAGTCATCACAAAAGAATCAAGATTAGGATAAAGAAATTCCTCAAGATAAGGCGCAACATCAAGCGGAGCGGCTATTAATTCAATCGAAGAAAGCCGCTGGCGGTGATGTATTCTATAATAAAAAACTCTGTCCTCTTCATCCTGCTCGACTATAACTTTCACCTTTAAAACAATTTCTTTCAACTTTTCTTTTTCGGTCTCATCTTCTAACTCAACCGAAAAAAGAAGAGAAATTATTTTTTCCAGGGCTTCCTGCAAAAAACGTAATGCTGAAATCTCCTGGTCTTTATATAAGCCTTCTCGATAATCGTTAAGGGAAAGAACCTTCTCAGCAATTTTTTCAAAAGATTCTTTTGCCTTATTAATTGTGTTTTTTATTTCTCCGCGAATTTTAGTTTTTTTTAAATCACGTGATATATTATTAAGAACAGCCTGAATTTCCCCAAAACTTACGCTCATGGAAAATCCTGAAGTAGCAGCACTTTCTAACTCATGAGCTTCATCGAAAATAACCTTCTTAACATTTAAATTCCCGGTAAAAAAGAGCGCATGATTGACAAGAATAAGATCCGCATCTTTCAATCTTTTCTTCATATTATAGAAAAAACAATCATCATAATAAGGACATCTCTCTTTTTTACAGGTCTCATCCATAGATATCAATCCTTTGTTGATCTCCCTGAACACATAAGAAATTTCCGAAAGATCCCCCGTCCTCGAAAGAGAGCTCCATAAAAGAAGAGCACATAGAGAAACCGGCTCAAGGTCCCTTGGCACTTCTCGGGCTTTCTGTAAACATAGATAATTCGAACGACCTTTTCGTAGAACAGCGTTGACTCCACAACCGGTTATTTCTTCGGCAAAGGGAATATCCTGATAGAAAAGCTGTTGCTGAAGATTTTTCGTATAACTTGAAATATAAATAGGATTATTATCCTCTCTGTTAATCAATATACTGGGGAGAAGATACGCCAACGACTTTCCTGTACCCGCAGATGATTCAACAAGAAGAAATTCCCCGTTAAGCAGTGCCGATTGAACCAATTCCGCCATCTTAAGTTGTGACGGTCTTTCCTCCAGAAGTTCATGCTCAAAATATTCTTTTATTGAAGAATAATTTTTACCGCTGCCATTATCCCTGTTCGCCCGGAAATTAACCGGGATTTCGAAAGGATAGGATTCCCTGTTCAATCCCTTACGTAATGAGATATCCAGCGCCTTTTTAATAAGTTCACTTTCCGAATGCTTTCCCTCCATAACGTCCAGTTGTTTTTTTAAAAGCTCAGGGTTCAGGTTAGTCATCAAATCAAACATTTCTAAAAATATTCCACCTGTCATCTCCGCATCGGTACCGGCTCTATGAGCATTCTCATACGGAATTTTAAAATATTCTACAATGCTGGAAAGGCTATGGCTGGAAATAAAAGGCAAATACATTCTGCTCAAGTTAAACGTGTCATACGCCACATTATCAAGGGGAAAACTCTTCTGTAGGAAACTTATATCAAATCCAATATTATGCCCTACTATTGGTTCATCTTTTATGAATTTCTTAATATCGGGAATGATTTTTTCCAAAGGAAGACTCGCGTCAAGCTCTGCCTGCTTGATTCCGGTAAGCATCAAAACATGATCGGAAACTGTTTTTCGTGGGTTTATTGTTTTTGAAAATTTCTCGGCAATTTTTCCTTTTTTAAAATGAATCAACCCTACTTCGATTATCGTCTCGCGTTTTGGATCTAAACCTGTTGTTTCAAGGTCAACGGCAACAAACGATTCAATTGTTTCCACTTATAAGTCCTTTTAATTTACTAACTTCTTCAAAGGTAAGCTCTCGCCACTTTCCGGATTTAAGATCCGAAAGTCGAAGATTTCCCATCCTTATTCTCTTAAGCCTCTCTACCCTATAACCCAACATCCCGAGCATTCTTCTTATTTCTCTGTTTTTTCCTTCTTTAAGAGTAATAGTAATTCTGTTTTTTCCTCCGAAAACGACTCTGCTTGCCCTAAGATAATCTTCTCCAACCTGCATTCCTTCTTCCATTTTTTTTAGCTCTTCTCCCGGAGCTCTTGGCAAAATAACTTCGTATTCTTTTTCAATTTCAAAAGAAGGATGAGTTAAACTATGTACCAGATCCCCGTCGTTCGTGATTAAAAGAAGCCCCTCGGAATCCTCATCCAACCTTCCTACCGGAACCAAACCTTTCTCCTCTACAGAAATCAAATCCATTACCGTTTTCCTTCCCAACTCATCGGAAACAGTAGTAATAACTCCTCTTGGTTTATTTAAAATCATATAGGTCCACTCTTTAGGAATCTTAAGGACTTTACCTTTAAACTCTATTGAATCTTTATCGGGATTCACCTGAAAAAAAGGTTCAGATATAACCTTCCCGTTAACTTTCACCAGCCCCTTTTCAAGCAGAGCTTTCGCTTCCCTTCTGGAGGTCAACCCCGCTCTCGCTAAAAAACGCTGAATCCTCATTTTCTATCTCAGGAAGATTTTCAAGAGATTCCAAATGAAAAGTTTCTAAAAATTTACCGGTAGTACCATACAAAAAGGGATGTCCAAAAATATCTTCCTTGCCAATAACCTTTATCAAACCGGCATCCTGGAGTGTATAAATCACACCGGAACTATCCACACCTCTTATCGCTTCTATATCTCTACGTGTTATCGGCTGTCTGTAGGCAATAACCGCAAGTGTCGTTAAAGCAGCTTTGGATAAATACAATTCTCTTTTACCCGATAATCGTTTTATAATTTTGGAAAATTCAGGTTTCGTAAAAAGGCTATACCCTTTATTCACTTTTCTTATTACAAATGCTCTGTCGGTTTCCTCATATTCTTTTTCCAAAACGGCGAGCATTTTCTCTACAACACCAACAGGACATCCCAATACATCAGCTATTTTTCTGGAACTCAATGGTTCCGATGAAACGAATAATAAAGCTTCTATCGATTTTTTAATATCTTCAGTAATCTGCATATTTCCTCGATTTTTAATATATAACCCATACAGACAAAAATCAAGCCAAAAATCAATCCTCCCAAAAGAAGAGATGAAACATAACCGAATACTTTCTGAATATAAATCACAGGAATGATAGCTGCAAAAGAAACCAGTATTACCTTTAGGAAAAATAGACGTAAATCTATCAAAACTTTACGGTAAGGTCTGATGAGTAAAACAAACTGAACTATACCGGAAATTGAAACGGCAAGAGCCAGACCTCTAACTCCTAAGCTGTTCAACAAAATCACCGCTAAAATAACATTAACTATCATTGCAATGTAGCTTATCTTCATTGGGGTCTTTGTATCCTTCCTCGAAAAATAAACATTTCCTATTACTTTATTACCCGCGATAAAAGGTATTCCCAGAAGGTAAAACAGAAGGATAGCAGCCGTTCGAACTGAATCCTGCATAATAAAAGCACCGTGTTCATAAATAATTCGAACCGCAGAAAGGCGAATTGAAAAGAGTAAAAAAACTGAAGGAATAGAAAGTAGAAAAACAGCTCTGAGTGACGATAATATATAAGGATACTGATCAAGCTTTGTAGCTGCTTTTCTTGAAAGTTCAGGGAGAGAAACAGCTGCGACAGCCACTCCGAACATTCCTAAAGGTAACTGCACCAGCCTGAATGCATAACTTAAATGAGAAATGTTGCCTACAGGAAGCAAAGAAGCAAGAAAAAGGGTGACAGCCACATTTATTCTACTAGCAGCAAAGGTAAAAAATACAGGAACCAAAAGACGAAAAGATTGTTTTACTCCGGAGTGACCCCACTCGGGTTTTTTGAATCTTATTCCCGATTTCGACAAAAAGGAGCCTAAAAACAAAAATTGTAAAAACCCGCCAATTAAAATTCCAACGGCAGCTCCAAATATACCCATTTTCCTGTATAATAAAAAAGAACATATAATAACCGAGAGATTAAAGAAAACCGGATAAATGCCTGTTACAAAAAAACGGTCAAAATATATTAGAACACCCATAACGATCGAAGCAAGCGAAATAAGGATAAGGAACGGGAATATCAACCTTGTAAGTTTGACAGCCGCTTCGTATTGCAGGGGATCTTTTGTAAAACCTTTTGCCAAAAATGAAATTAACACAGGAGAGAATATAATCCCTAAAGTAACCACAATAAGAAGTATTATAATTAAAGGTAAGAGAAAGGAAGATAAATATTTATTGGCGCTTTCTGTTCCCTCTTTCGAATGGTACTCCGAAAAAACAGGAACAAAAGCCGCATTCATCCCTCCCTCACCAAAGAAGTCCCGAAGTAAATTAGGAATATTGAAAGCTACCCTGAAAGCGTCCATCAAAGCCGAAGAACCGAAGAGATATGCAAAAACAACCTCCCTACCCATACCGGTTACTCTTGAGAGAAGAGTTCCCAGGCTAAATCCGCCTACTTTTTTCAATTCCATAATCTATTTACCTTAACTTTTTTAAACCACAAGATTCCACAGATTTACTCAGATTTTTTGGACGTAGAACTATAATGCATATTAATATATTTCGCCAAAAATCTAACAAAAAATCAATAATAAAGCCTCCCAACTTTTCCGAATAAGTCATGTTAGAGAATACGAATCGTAAAGTTAATGTCAAGGTGGAGAATTTTAGCTCGACAAAAAAATGGGGTGTGGTGGGCTTTGTGTCCCCACGTCTTTGTGCGAGATTATT
>CAZRYJ010000042.1:0-15150 GCA_964604245.1 uncultured bacterium
TCTTAAGGAGGTTTATAAATGGGAATCACAACTAAGAAAAAGCAGGAATTAATTAAGAAATTTAGTCGACATGATAAAGATACGGGTTCTCCTGAGGTCCAGATTGTTTTGATTTCAGAGACAATAAAAGAACTTACTGAGCATCTAAAAGAACATAAGAAGGATTATCATGCTCAGAGAGGATTGTTAAATCTGGCTTCAAAAAGAAAAAAACTGCTTAATTATCTGCGAAGAAAAGATTATAAGAAGTTCAATGAAGTTGTAAAAACATTGAAACTTCGAGTTTAAGGTGGAAGGGGGTTATTTATGGAATTTACAGATTCTTTAGCAGTTGGAGATAAAGAAATCCGTTTCCAAACGGGTACAATAGCAAAACAAGCTTCAGGTTCGGTAATGGTTTCTCTCGGAGATACGGTTGTTCTTGCCACTGCCTGTTCGAAACAGGAAGGAACAGAGGGTCTTCCCTTTGTTCCACTTGTTGTTGATTATTTGGAAAGGACATATTCGGCGGGTAAGATACCCGGAGGGTTTTTTAAGAGAGAAGGAAAGCCTTCTGAGAAGGAAATTTTAATTTCAAGATTGGTGGACAGGCCCATTCGTACACTAATTCCGGAAGGATATACTAATGAAACTCAGATAGTTGTTATGGTCCTTTCACACGATCAAGAAAACGATACACATCCTTTAGCTATATCCGGAGCGTCTGCGGCAATGGCGATTTCCGACATTCCTTTCGATGGTCCTCTTGGGGCAGTAAAAGTTGGATTGGTCGATGGCCAGTTCATAATTAATCCTTCGGTTGAACAGCTTACGATGAGTAGAATGGATATGATCGTTGCGGGGACCTCAAATGCCATCACCATGATTGAGGGGAAAATGGAGGATGTAGATGAGGATACCGTGTATTCCGGTATTGAAGTGGCGCATAGAGAGATACAGAAAATAGTCCAGTTTCAGAAAAAGTTGGCAGAAAAAGTCGGTAAACAAAAAAGATTTTTTGAACCTGTGAGTATACCGAATGAATTAATAGAAGAAGTCAGTTCAAGATTTGGCAGTTTTATTGATAAATTGAGTGCCACTCCTTCTAAGGAAGAAAGGCAGAACCTGAAAAGAGAAATCCTTGAAAACCTTAAGGAAAAATATGAGGAAGAACAATTGTGGCAGGTAGAGAAGGTTATAGATAATAAACAGAAAAAAAATATGAGAAATATGATTCTTGAGCAGGGAAAAAGAATAGATGGCAGAAGGCTTGATGAGATTAGACCTATCGAATGTAAGGTTAAAGCCTTACCCAGACCTCATGGATCTGCTATTTTTAGAAGAGGTGAGACGGTTAGTTTATCGGCAGTAACTCTTGGGTCAAAAAGAGATGAGCAAAAGTTAGATCATTTAATTGGCGAGGATTACAAGAGGTTCATGCTGCATTATAATTTTCCTCCGTTTTCGGTCGGTGAAGTACGGTTTATGAGAGGTCCGGGTAGAAGAGAAATAGGGCATGGGATTCTTGCGGAGAATTCTTTATTGCCAATTATTCCCACGGAAGAGGATTTTCCTTATACCATTAGACTTGTCTCTGATATTCTTGAATCCAATGGATCTTCTTCAATGGCAACGGTTTGTGCTTCTTCGCTTGCTTTGATGGATGCCGGTATACCCGTGAAAAAACATGTTGCCGGTCTTTCAATTGGTCTTGTTAAAGAAGGCAATGAATATCGTCTTTTGACGGATATTCTGGGTGATGAAGATTATATGGGCGATATGGATTTTAAAGCCGCGGGAACTCGTGGCGGTATTACTGGTATACAACTCGATACTAAAATTCAAGATTTGACTCTGGATGTAGTGAAGGAGGCTTTGGATAGAGCAAGAGAAGGTAGGCTTGTAATACTTGAATTAATGGAGAAAACGATACCTGCCCCCAGAGAGGCTCTTTCTGAGTTTGCGCCAAGAGTTTTAACTGTAGAAGTTCCTATTGAAAAGATAGGTAGAATTATAGGCCCTTCCGGTAAAACCATTAAAAAGATAGTTAGAGACAGTGGAGCTGAAGTCGAAATTGACGATGAAACCGGTGTTGTTACCATATTCGGAGACAATAAATTATCGGTAGGACAGGCTGAAGCAATGGTTAGAGGAGCTATAAAGGATGTTGAAACCGGCGAGGTATACGAAGGAGAAGTAAAAAAAATTCTTCCTTTCGGTGCTATAGTATCGATTGGTGGCAGTAAGGATGGTTTGCTGCATATAAGCGAAATAGCTCATTATCATGTTAATAAGGTTGAAGATGTCCTTTCTGTAGGAGATAAACTTAGAGTCAAAGTGAAAAGAGTTGGGGATGATGGTAAGATTGATCTTTCCCGAAAAGCTCTTATCACAAAGGAAAAAGATAACGATAATGTAAAAGCAAATAACGATAGTTAGACTGACGTAGTTTTTGATCAAGAAAAAATTTTGGAAGGAAGGATTGTTTATGGAAGCAGGACGTAGAGTTTTAGGAATAGATGTTGGTTCAACTAATATAAAATCGGGGTGGGTTTTAAAAGGGGAGATAAGCGAGTTTAAAAATATCCCAATTAACCCTGATGAAATTGTGTCTGAACTGTTAGATATTATTAGAAGTTATACACTTGCGTC
Organism: uncultured bacterium; assembly: GCA_964604245.1. Lineage (GTDB taxonomy): Bacteria > Hydrothermota > UBA3072 > UBA3072 > UBA3072 > JAFGHJ01. Next base: position 2,632 of record CAZRYJ010000042.1, read on the forward strand.
CGATTCTATTGTTGGTGTGGGTTTTCCCGGTTTTATCGGTGATGGTAAAGTACATAGTCCTCCAAATCTTCCGTCGGTAAAAGAGTTAGATCTTCAGGGAAAATTACGCGAGGAAACTCATCATACCGTGTATGTTTTTAATGATGCCAATGCTTATATTCTCGGGGAAGCTCTTTTTGGTGCGGGTAGAGACAGTCGAATTGTATCAGGTTTGACCCTTGGTACCGGAGTCGGTGGGGGTTTTGTTATAGAGGGAAAAGTATATACCGGTAGTCGTGGTTTTGCTTCCGAATATGGGCATATGACATTAGACCCCAATGGACCGTTATGTCATTGCGGTAAGAAAGGATGTCTTGAAGTTTTCGTTGGTAGTTATGGTCTTTTAAGCCGTTATGAAATTCTTTCAGGCGAGCAGTGTACTGTTAAAGAACTTTTCGATAAGGCTGAAAGAGGGGAAGAAACAGCTATAAAAGTGCTTAATGAATTTGGTTTTTATTTGGATATAGGGATTAGAAATATGGTAGAAGCTCTGGATCCCGATATAGTTGTTTTGGGTGGCGGTATAACAAAAGCAGGAGATATAATTATTGAGTTGATCGAATCAAATCGATCTTCTTGCTCAAGACCATTTGAGGCTGTTAAGACAGTAATTGGAGAGTTGCCGGATATGGCAGGAGCTATTGGGGCTGCTCACTGGGCCTCTCTAAAACATCAGCAGTAAATGGAAGAGGATTTCTGGAGCCATCTCGAGGATTTAAGAAAAAGAGTAATTATTTCCCTTTGTTTTTTCTTGATATCAACCGGTATTGTTTACCCTTTTTCCGGTAATATAATAAAGTTATTTACCGATTATGTCGGAAAAACGTATTTCTTTGCGCCGCAGGAAGCTTTATTTATAAGAATAAAAATTAGTTTTATGGTCGGTTTGGTTACTTCCCTGCCTTTAATGCTTCATCAATTGTATCTTTTTGTCGTGCCGGCGTTAACTAAAGAAGAGAGAAGGTTTACTTCTCCTCTTCTTATATCTCTTGTTGTTTTTTTCTATGGTGGAGTTATTTTAGCATACTATATATTTTTACCGTACATTCTTAAAATGCTTCTATCTTTTCAAACCGATTTTATGATGCCTCTTCTTTCGACCTCAAAATATTTTAGTTTTATTCTCTGGATTTTAGCAGGGTTTGGTTTATCTTTCGAAATGCCTGTGGTTTTCTTTCTTTTAAGTAAATTAGGGGTGATTTCCCCCAGTACGCTTGCTCGAAACTGGAGATTTGCAATAATTTTTATACTGATTTTCGCGGCTGTTATTACTCCTACCATTGATATAGTTACAATGCTTATAACAACTGTTCCTTTGTTTTTTCTTTATGTTATTTCGATAGGGGTTTCTTTTTTTGCTGTTAGAAAAAAAGCTGATCAGCCACTAAGACACGAAGTAAAAGATGTTTTTTTTAAATAATAATAATAATTGGGGTGAGGCGGGTCTTTGTGACTTAGTGCCTTCGTGGCTATATAAGTAGGGGTGAGGTGAGGATGTTTACGGGGATAGTGCTTCATTATTTACTGAAAGAACTTGATTTAAAGTATAAAATGAAAATTGATGATATCCTCCGCGGCGGCAATGAAGTATCGATTGTTTCCGGGAGAAATTTTTTAACCGCTAATCTGAACCGTCAATCCGCATATCTTTCTTTTAAAAAAATAAAAGGTCAGGGATATTTTTCCTCTGTGTTTAAAGGCAAGAAAATACTCAAAATCGAACAACTGGGTCTTGATAGAATTCTTATGATAAATCTTGAAGAAAATTTAAGAATCGTATTTGAACTTTTCGGAAGAAGAGGTGATTGTTTGTTTCTACAAGGTGAGAAAATACAGAGTTCTCTCAAAGGGTTCAAAAAAGGCTCATATAAGCTTCCTTCGGTCCCAACGGGTCTAGATCTCTTAGACGCTCACGAAAGCGAACTGATTGACGCAATAATAGCAGAAGAAAAAATAAACGGTTTGACTGTTGGATTTATAAAAAGTTTAAGGCTAAAAGGTATTGAATTCGTTAATTCTTTTTCGATGCGAAAATTTGGTCCGACAGTTTATGACGATATCCTTTCTCCATATGTTTTACCCGAAGGTAAGACATTTCCGAGTATGAATCAAGCCATAATATACTATTTCGAAGAAAAAAACAGAGAAGAGGAAAAGAAAAGATTAAGAGAAATTATAGAAACCGGATTAGAGAAAAAAATACTTAAAAACGAAGAAATTTTAAGACAATTAAGTGAAAGTAAAGATATTTCTATATACAAACAAAAGGGTGATGCCCTGCTTACTTATCAGGGAGAGATTGACTTCTCAAAAAACAACGTAATTCTTGATTATCTGGACAACAAACTGGAGATCGAAATCAATCCTTATCTTACTGTAATGGAAAATGCTCAAAAATATTTCGAGCTTTTTAAGAAAGAAAAAAGAAAAGCTAAAAGCGATCAACAAAGAAAAAGGAAAATAGTAAAAGAATTGAATGTTTTAAAGAAAAAAAGAGAAAAACTAACAACCACCGATGACTTAACTGAATTTAAGGAATTTTATAAGAAAAAGAAAGAAGAAACCGAAGAAGAAGTAATCCCGTCTAAATTTCGTGTATTTACCACCAATAACGGTTATAAAGTTTTAGTCGGCAAGAGTGCTGAAGTTAATCATGAGCTCACCTTTTCTTTTGCCCGACCGTATGACATTTTTCTCCATGTTAAAAATGCTCCCGGTTCACATACAATCTTACGAGTAAAAGATAAAAACAAATTCCCGCCAATTGAAGATATTCATGAGGCGGCTTTATATGCGGCAAAATTCAGTAAATTAAAACACTCAAAATCCGTTCCCGTTTCTTACGCGCAGAAAAGATACGTGCGAGGCGCAAAAAACCTTGCTAAAGGGACTGTTATAATGGAAAGGGAAAAGGTTGTGTATGTTAACCCGGGAGGATGATCACCGCAAAGGCGCAGAGAACGCAGAGTCCAAACCACACCCCAATTATTTCGTTTGTTTAAACTGAAACCTAAAACCTAAGTTGCCACAAAGGCACTAAGACACAAAGCCCCTCCACACAACCGATTTTTATTTTTTTTTAACAACAAATAACACGAATAGCACGAATAAAGAAAATTGTTTGTTTTAACTAAATCCCAGTCCCTAAATCCAAAATCCTAAAAATATTGACTTTTTAAAAAATTTTATTATATTATAATAAGTAAATAAATAAAATGGACGAAGAATCACATTTTATACACCCCAATCCTTGTGGTTGGGCACTTTTATATAACCCCATTTTTATGAGCAACGATAAAAGCTCGAAAAAAACCCGGTTTCGTTTGCGGAATCAGAGTTTTTTTATATTTATGTTTTATCTTTCAAAAATCCGATTAAAAAAAATGTTTTTAAGGAGGTTTCATTAAAATAATGAAAAATTTTGTTTTAACTAAAGATAGTTCGATAAAAAAGAAGAAGAGAACAATTCATAAAATCCTTGGTCCTGTATCCAATCTTGAAGAGCATGTAAAACCCGATTGGTGGCAGACGATATTTAATCCTTTTTATCTTAAAACTGACGGGGATGTGGTAAATAATGATAGAGCTACAAGAAAGGAAGTCGATTTGTTTATCGATATTCTTAATTTTACGACCGAAGATTCGATTCTTGATTTGTGCTGCGGACACGGACGTCATTCTCTGGAACTGGCGCGAAGAGGTTTCAAGAACGTGCATGGATTGGATCGTTCCCGTTACCTGATTCGCAGGGCGAAAAACCAGGCGAATAGGGAAGGGTTGGGTGTTAAATTCAGAGAAGGCGATGCAAGGAATATGGTTTATCAGGATGATAATTTCGATTTTGGCTTGATATTGGGTAATAGTTTTGGGTATTTCGAAACGATAAAGGATGACCTTAGAGTTCTTAAAGAGATGTTCGGAAAAATAAAACCTCATGGCAAAATTCTTATAGACGTTACGGATGGAGATTTTATGAGGGATAATTTTCAGCCGCGTTCATGGGAATGGATCGATAAGAAAAGCTTTGTCTGCAGGGAACGCTCTCTTTCTCTTGATGGTCAGCGTCTGATATCCAGGGAAATAATTTCCGATGTAGGAAGCGGTGTCGTAGTGGATCAGTTTTATTCGGAAAGACTTTATAACAAAAAGAATCTCACTAAACTTCTTGAAGAAGTCGGTTTCTCCGATATAACTTTTCATGGTAAGATAAAAAGCGATTCCGAACGCAACCAGGATCTGGGGATGATGAAAAAGAGAATAATTGTAACCGCGGTTGCCCGAAAAGAATGGTCGCCAAGAAAAGTTACCGCCAAACAAGCAACCAGGAATGTGATTGTACTCTTTGGCGATCCGAGAAAAAATGACCCTGTTAAACCGCTTGGTGTATTCAGTGATGACGACTTTTATACCATCGACCAGCTTAAAGGTGCTTTAAAAGAGATAGAAAAAGAACACAATTATCGTTTTTCTTATCTTGATAATCATGATACTTTTATTCCCGATTTGCAAAAACTGAAACATAAAAGTGAAGTTGATTATGTTTTTAATCTTTGCGATGAAGGTTTTTACAATGATGCGAGAAAGGAACTTCATGTGCCGGCTCTGCTTGATATTCTGGGTGTTTCTTACACCGGTTCGGGTCCGCAGTGTCTCGCGTATTGCTATGATAAGTCGCTTGTACGCGGTGTCGCATCCGAAATGAGAATTGCTTCTCCCGACGCGTTCTTCATTAAGCCCGATAATACCACCTTTGAGATTCCTTTCAAGTTTCCCGTTCTCGTTAAACCGAATTTCGGAGATTCAAGCTTTGGCATAACGCAAAAAAGTGTTGCGAATAATATCGAAGACGTAGTAAATGTGATTTCCGATATAAGGGAAAAATTCGGGTACGATAAACCGATTCTTGTTGAAGAATTTCTTACCGGCAAAGATTTAAGTGTCGGAATTATCGGCAATCCTCCGGAAGATTATACCGTTCTACCGATAATCGAAGAAGATTATTCTTCTTTGCCTCCGGGTTTGCCCAGAATATGCGGATATGAGGCAAAGTGGCTTCCTGAGTCGCCTTATTGGAATTTACGTTCGCTACCTGCAAATCTTACGGATGATTTAGAAAAAAGCATTGTAGAAGGTTGCCTTGAGCTTTTTGAACGATTTGAATGCCGCGATTATTGCAGGTTTGATTTGAGATTTGATTCAGAGGGCACACCAAAACTTCTTGAAATCAATCCGAATCCCGGATGGGTTTGGGATGGACATCTTGCCAAAATGAGTAAACTTTCAGGTTTTTCTTACAAGGATATGCTCTGGATGATTTTGCAGGCAAATGAGCGGAGAATCGCTGCTTCGGAAATTTAAGTAAATATTGATTCTTGATTTAATGGAATCCGAACCGGATAAAAATAGGGTTTTGTGTTCGACTTTCTAAAGCACAGGTTTCCTTTGTTAATAAGATGAATGCAGTAAAATAGTCCAAAGTCCAAAGGCTGCTAACCGTTAGGATGTTGGGTGGTTAGGAGGTTAGGGGGTTTGCTAAATCCTAAAATTAGGACGCAGATGAACGCAGATTTCCTAAGATTTCTCTTTGTTTTTTCACTATTTTACCAATCAACTAATCAACTACTGTACTACTTCACTTTTAGTGAAGTAACGGAAGTCATCTTATGAATATAACTCTATCTTTATATATATTGTTACCTACTTTTAATTGGTAAAAATAGATTCCACTGGAGAGCAATTGACCGCTGTGATCATTACCATACCATCTATATGAATGATTGCCTTTCATTTGAGTATCATTAACCAGTGTGTTTACAGGTCTACCAGAGATATCGTAGAATATTAATTCTACATGGTTCTGTTCTGGAATAGAATATTGAATTGTCGTATAATCCGAAAACAGCTTTGGATAATTACTGCATTCGATATCGGTTAATTTATCGTATTCTTCTATACCGCTCACAAATGATGTGAGTCTTTCGAGTATAAATGCTTCAGTGTAATTCGGGTTTGTTTCGTCGATATAACTCGTGACACAGACAACGGCTGCATGATTTTCTGTTACGAATCCGTAGTCTATAAGAGTTGTCGTATCAGAAAAAATAGGGATAGAGCTCACATACATTGTCATAGTACAGGTATCATAAGTACGTATACGGAGACAGTCGAAGCTACCGTAAGGTATATTGACAGTTCCGTAAGCATCATATTCCCGAACACCGTAATGAGAGTATTCGAGGTAGTTACCCGCGCTTATTTCCTCGGTAAATCCATAATGAAATTTATGAGAATTTCCATAGCTTTGAGGTGAGGGGGTTGAATCTAATGGGTCATATTTCCAGAGGAAAGGTGTAGTACCGGATGCGCAACCCATACCCAGTGATATTATACAATCACTATTAAGATTATAATACTGATATACAGTATCAGAAGGTGAACTGTAAACAAGATTTGTACCGGGAAATGAGTCTGTATAGGGAGTAGAGGAAGGCTCAACAATTATCAGAGTAGCGTTTTCGCTACCCATAGGTTGAGATGTAAAATCCCAGGTCTGTGGACCACCGGTACTTCCGAGATCAACAGTTACGCTATCCGCACTGTTTTTTGTCCATTGGGTTCCCACATTATGAGGTATGTCATCCGAGTCGATTACGATTTGACCGAATAAGCTAAATGTAAACACAAGAGATATAATAATATATAATTTTAATAACTTCATATACACCTCCTTTATGTTTAGAAATATATGGAAAAGCGAAGCTTTGTCAAGGAAGGATTCCCGTATAAGCGGGAATAGTTAATTTGTTAATTGGTTGATTAATTGATTAGTTGATTAGTGAAAAATTGAAAATAAATTAGCCACAGATTGACACCCTGGTACGGTCGTTCCTCCCTACAGGGCAGGCGGATTTATACTGATTTTTTTGTTTTTTGTTTTGACTCATGACTCACGATACATGACTCGAGACTCGTTTATCTAACTTCCTAACAATAGATGAAATATTTGGGGGCAAAATTACATACAATATACAATATAATATTATAATACTGTTGAACGATGCCCCCTTATATTTAGATAGTTATATCTTTTTTAGGATAACTTCTAGTTTGACCACGGAGCGCGGCCACCGCGAGGTGAGCCACCTCTGGAGCCTTCCGTACGGGGACGAGCTTCATTTATATTAAGCTCTTTTCCTTTAAGTTCTGTACCGTTTAAACCGGCTATTGCGGCTTCAGCCTCAGCTTTATCAGGCATTTCGACAAATGCAAATCCTCTGTTTTCACCTGTATATTTATCTTTAATTATCCTAACTGAAGTCAGCGTTCCATAAGATGCAAAAGCTTCATTGAGTTCTTCCTCAGTTAATTGTGACGAAATGTTACCTACGTATATATTCATATTACCTCCTTTTAGGTTAGAATATTTACATGTTTTTGTAAATGTAATTAATTTCGAATACGCTTTTACAGAAAACGTATTAAGATGTATAACCGTCAAAACCAGAAGGGAGATAAATGAGAAAAAAACAATTATATTCCTAGAGATCTTTGAGGTTTCATAACCTACATTTACTATGACTAAAATATTTGATTTCCAAGAAAAGTCAAGGGGGGAACTGAAAATATTCACTGCAGAGACGCAGAGTTCGCAGAGCCCCATACCACACCCAATTTTTAATTTTCTGTTTTAACTAAAACCTAAAACCGAAGACCTTAAACCTGAGTTGCCACGAAGGCACCGAGGCACAAAGAAAATGGGACGCAGATCAAACAGGATTAACGGGATATTAGTTTGTTTTAACTAAGACCTAAAACCTGACTTATGATTTCAAACGATGTGCAGCATAATAGAAAACCAGTATCGTGAAAAGGCTCAATAATTCTATCGGTATATCCATCATAGCGCCACTCCACGAGTATTCTCCAAGCGCTACAGAAACGAGATCCAGAACTATCGCCAGTACATTCGCGAAAGCAATTATAAACGCGATAAATCTCAGCTCTAAGGGTTTCAGAGCAATTAGAATATACCATATTAAAGAAATTATAACAGCACCTCCTGTCCCTCTGAGGATGCCTAAAATCGTTGGATGTAGTACTCCGGTATTTCTTATCGCCATCTGCGGGAGCAAGATAAGCAGAAGACCCATGAGGAAAAAATATATTCCACATAAATAACAGATTACACGGAATGGAATAAGCCAGGAAGAGGGTATTCTTTTTTCTGTATTTTTCATTACTTTACCTCCATCTATTATTTTCTTACTATTTTTTAAAACAATTCAGTGCTAACTCAAGAACATTATCTATCGAGTTGGCGATGTCATCATCGGTATTTATAACGTATATGTCTGGCGGGATACCTGTACCTTCATAACATATATTGTCTATTGAAGTAATCAAGCAATGAGTAAGAGTATAAAGCCAACCGTTCGGCATATCTCGCTCCATGTTTTCAGCAAAAATACCAGTTGTCGTATCACCAAGATGAGTAACGTAAGGAAGCGTCCGCATGGCAAGCGTAAAGTGTTCTGCCGCACTGGCTGTATTATTGTCTGTCAAAAGCATAATATCACCGTTGAAAGGCGAAGTACCTCCGGGGGTAATTGAAGATAGCTTTAGGGATGTTAAATCATTATGTTTTGGACCATTTCTGTATTTTGTATAAAGATAATCACGTTCCTGGTCAAAGAAACGACTGGCAATATGCTCAACATTGGCAGGACTTCCTCCGCTATTTCCGCGAATATCGATTATTAGTTTATGAGAAGACGAGAATGTTTCGACCACCTTATCGATGTCTTTTGCCCATTTGTTGACCGTATTGGCAAGACCTCCGGTGTTGCTGAATGAACTAATATGAATATATCCCGTACCGTCGTCTAAAGTGCCGTATGTAAAGTACCCATTTCCGGCTGTGTCCCACGTTTGCATATAATTACTTTTTATAATTTCAAGACTGAATGGATTTATTTTTTCTACCGAATCACTCCCGGATCTATATATTCTTCCCATTCCCTTCAAGGTAATGTGTGGATCATTTAATGGGGCGATCAGGTTGGATAAAATATCAAATAATTCCGTATCTGTGGTATTCTCCGAGATAAATGAACTATGCACATTATAAAGACTGTCCCAATTTACATTTTTATAATCGAATAGAGCATAATGAAGGTCAAAATCTTCCCAGAAGATTTCAAAATTATTAGTGGGTGTGTTCTCGGGCTCCGGACCTACTAAAGGAGAACACTGAAGATATGAGAAAGTCAATAATATTAGTATAAACGTACATATTTTGTTGCTTTTTTTCATGATATTTTCCTTTGTTTTAAAGCATTAATCCAAAACGGAATTTGCCAAGAACACTTTTTAACACAAGAGGTTCAGAAACATAAAGATAGTGAAAATCAAAGCCGACAAAACCACCTATTTTTCTGTTAAATGCGTAACAGTATCTTATTTGGCACGATAATTTTCGATAAGTATTTATAGAGGTAAACTTACCACGGATGAGAAATTCTAATATTGACATATCCAAAATTTCATCATCAAAAAGCCCCCAGGGTGGACGATTTGAATACGTCAAAAATGGTGAATACGTCTTCAAATAAACATTGCTCTTCTGATCTATTCTATAATCAAGAAAACAACCGATATTCAAAGAATATGCGTTTGTCCATGTCGGTATATCATCGAGTAATAAATCTAGATATGTTTCAAAAAGACCGCCGACATACATCTTAAATTTATTATCTTTTGACAGGATAAGCCGATAATAGTCTTCTTGACCATCTATATGTAAGTAGCCAAAACTTCTATGGGATATATCGGATCTTATATTTCCGTAACTTGCGGAATTATAAGATGTTCGAACACTCTTACAGCCGGTTGTAATACTATAATATGTTCCTCCGAAAACCTTTCCGCCATACGAGAGAGGCGAAAATGCTTTATCATGAACAGTATAAGAAGGAATGTCAAAACTGATTCCGTGCTCTCTCTTTTTCTTTTCATGTTGAATGGCAAATGAAAAATCAATCACTGAAGTATCATTGGCAGGAGAAAATTGTATGTTATCGACATATTCATGAATATCATTATGGAAAATCAAATCATCTACTGTAGATTGGTATGAGCGAACTGCTATGATACTTCCGCTTTTCTCAACAATTAGTTTAAAGGATAAAGAGTCCCTTAATATTACTGGAGTTGTTACATCGCTTTTTTCTATCAAATCTTTATATTGTTTATTAATATAGGTTTTTATTTTGGATATGTCTTTTTGAACAGATTTTGAAGAACGTTGTCCTTCAATAATGTTAATTTCAACATTAATTGAAGAAGGCTGAATAGATCCGGGAAATAAAAGTCCAAAGGTAAGTAAAATTACGAAGTTTTTTTTGAGCATATATCAACCTTCTTTAATTGCATATCAAATTTTGAGCTTATTTTTGACTTCTCTTGCTTTTCTACGCGATACCGGGATTTCAGTATTATCGGACATCTTTAGTCTGTATCTGCTGCCAATATTTGAGATTAATTCCGTAACTTCTTTTAGGTTTACAATATAAGAACGGTGCACTCTTAAAAATAAATCTGAAGGTAATCGGGACTCAAGATGTTTCAGATTTTTCTTGTAGAAGAAATCATTGTTTGCAGTATGAATAGATGCATAATCCCCATCAGCTTCGATCCAGAAAATCTCTTCCACACTTAGCAATTTGACTCCATCCTTGCTGTTTATTGCAATCTTTGATACCGTCTGTGTTCTAACGTGTTTTAAAATACTTGTCGCTTTGGATTCCCATAATTCTTTTCTCTGAATGTAAATCTTCGCTTTATCGATTGCGTCAAAAAGTCTTTTTTTCGTAACAGGTTTTAAAAGATAGTCTACAGCATTAACCTCAAAAGCCTGTATTGCATATTCATCGTAAGCTGTAACAAAAATAGTCGGAGGAGGAGCGTCCAGGAAATCGAGTACACCGAAACCGTCCAGCTCGGGCATCTGAATATCCAGAAGCATAATATCCGGGGAAAGTTCTTGAACTTTTAATATTGCCTCGATGCCGTCTCCGGCTTCCCCGACAACATCGACATCACTTTTTTCAATAATAACTCTTCTAAGATAGTCCCGCACCAATTTCTCGTCATCTACTATTAACACCCTTATTTTGTCTGACTTAGAACTCATAAATCTTATCCTTCTTTACTTTTATTGTATTGCCTGGGGATAGATATCTCTATTTTTACTTCTCCATTAGTGTTTATCTCGAAAGAACCTCTTTTTCCATAAATAACTTCAATTCTTTTCTTGATATTCTCGAGGCTGTGGTCAGGAACAAGATGAACTTCCGCTCTGCCGGTATTCGACACAGATATATTCAATTTGTTATTTTCTTCTTTTATAGAAATTTTTACTTTTCCTGCTTTCCTTTTCTCAACACCATATTTTACTGCATTCTCTACGATTGGCTGAATAAGAAAGGGTAGAATTGAGCAATTCATTAATTCTTTATCGATATCCCATATGATTTTGAGTCTATCTCCCAGGCGTATTTCTTCTATTAAAAGGAATTGTTCTATGAATTCAATTTCTTCATAAAGTTCTATAAAGTCCTTCTGCCCGCGTCTCATCGAATATCGAAAAACTTCTGAAATAGCTGCCAATGCCTCTTCTGCTTTCCGCGGGTCTTTGTGGATAAGGGACTGGACAGATGCCAGGGAATTGAAGAAAAAATGAGGATTTATTTGAGCCTGCAAAGTCTTGATAGATGCTTCAAGCCTCGCTATCTCTGCCTTCTTTTTTAACTCGTGGGATCTCTCCCTGAAAATAAAACCACTTCCTAAAATCAGGGAGAAAAAGCCGATACCAACACCAAATTTTACGATACTCTGAGAAGGAAAAGGATAGTATCCGAAGAACAGGAAACAAATGTAATTACCGACAATTATCCCAAGAAAAGTTCCTATGAATAATAGGGGAGCGGTAAATAAAATCCGGAGATATGTTTCCAAATTTTTTATTCTGGAAAAAATCAGTTCTAAGAGAGCTCTATTTATAAAACCTATAGCAAAGGAAAACAGTACAGATATAAAAAAAGTTTGCAGGAAATGGGCATTTCCAGCCGACTGAAAAATAAAGGCAAACATAAGTGCCGCAATTAAAAGTACAACTACATATAAAATAAATTCTTTCATATTATGGGAAGATTAACATAAACTTTATTAAGATGCAAGCATTTTTCCGATGAACGGTTGAATTATTTCGATGAAAGGGAAAAGAACTTTGCCACGAAGGCACTAAGACACGAAACCCACACCACACTCCAATTTTAATTTTTTTTTAACAACAAATAACACGAATAGCACGAATAAAGAAAAATTTTAATTTGTTTTAACTAAATCCCAACCCCAAAATCCTAAAATTACTATTTAACTAATTTACGAATTTACTAATCAATTAATATACTAATCCAAGGG
>CAZRYJ010000043.1:0-3196 GCA_964604245.1 uncultured bacterium
GTCGAATTTTTTGGGGGATGGCAGTCGAAGGGAAAATTTCGTAAAAGGGGAAAAATTTGATTTATACGGGTCAATTTTCGTAGATTCTTCGAATCTAAGTTAAATAGCCAAATAGTTGAGTGGTTGAGTGGGAAAACAAAAAAAAATCTTTGTGCTCTTTGCTTGCCCTGCCTGTCTCGTAAGGAAGAATGACTGTATCGGGGTAGGGAGGTTTACCCTGTGAAATGCGAAGCGATATTTAACAGGGAACGACTGTACCAGGGTGCAATCTGTGGTTAATATTGAGGTTGTGTGGGATTTAGCGGAAAGCTGAAGGCGGTTAGCGGATAGCGGGTAGTGAGTTTCAACTTGACAGTCATCCCGTTTTTAAGTATAATAGAAAATAGCTCACTGGCGAACAACGATTAGGAGAAAAAGTTGATTTTAAAATTTTTATGTAAAGAGGGGAATGAATAATGAATAAAGTATGCATGAATGTTTTTTCGATTGTGAGGCTGTTTTTTCTATTTACCCCCATAGTTTCACTTGCTGCTCCTACGGAAGCGTCTCTAATTGTTGCCTGGGAAGATTTTCAGGAAAACGATTCAAAAACTCTTGTTTTCAAGAAACTTTCTCCTGATAGGTACCGCTTCAAAACAAATCGGTTTCCTTTTGATGGGGAGTTGAGAGTTCTTAATATTACTGTAGACGAACAAATGTCGGGGTTTGAAGGTGGTTTTATTATGGGGATAGTAGAAGTTGAATTGCTTGATTTACCGGAAGATTTTTTAGAAAAGTATTCTTATAGCTATTCTGCCTGGGTTCAGAGTAATATACTCTATTACGATAAAGAAAGCGAAGAATGGCTGTCGGTTAAGGAATATTATAATAAGGCGAAAGAAAGAATGCCTTCGGGATTTTTTGTGGATATTTTGGATTATCTTCCTTTTTTATTTTTATTTTTCATTGTTGTCATTTTCATAATTGTCTTTAACGTTCAAAAGAAAAACAAAAAATATTTGGACTTCGCGCGTGATTTGAGCCTGAAGGAAACAGAATTCGTAGAAAGGACTTATAAATTAGCGAAGAAAAGCAATAAGTTGCTTTCGGAGATATTGAAGGAATTGAAAAAGAAAAAGAAATAAGGCACCCCCCCACACCAAATAATAGGACGCAGATAAACGCAGATTTACAGGATTTATTATTGTTGTTTAAAACTCCTCCCCCAACCCAATATTTAGACAGGATAAAAACAGGATTCACAGGATTTTATTATTCTTTAAAAACCAACCCACGACACCAAAAAATATTCTCACACAAAGACACAAAGAAAAAAGATAATGTTGCTTAAAACCCACACACACCAAAACTAAGAGAAACAACAAATCACACCCCGATACAGTCATTCTTCCTTACGGGGCAGGCAAATAGCACGAATAAAAGACTGAGAACGAAAACCAAGCGGGAGCAAAAAGCTCCCGCTTGGAGGTATTATGTACAAAAAAACTAAGTATAATAGTTTATAATTATGTAGACCTTTTTCTCTTCTGTCAAGTGCGCAACAAAAACAGAATAACCCCTTGACATTTCCCCTACTTTAAACGTATACTATAGGTACGGGAGTTCAATCAATGAAAAAACTCTCAACAAAAGTAAGAAGAAAAAAGAAAAAAACTAAACCATGAGAATTGTTTTAATGAAATGGAAAAATTAGATGAAAGTTTCAATTAGTTGGTCCGAAGAACTCAAAGACGCATTGGAAGATTTTAGGGGATAAAACTTAAAAAGGAGGAAATTATGAAAAACTTTAAAACGTTACTGTTATTCTTATTAATCGTGCCAATGTTTTTGATAGATTGTACAAAAACGGAAACTATCAAATATGATGAGGTTGAGAGAACCCCAAAACCTGAAGATTATACAATAGAAGTATATACGGAAGCCGGAGCTCCAAGAGAATATAAAGTAATCGGAACGGTATATGTTGAGGCTAATATGAGTAATTCTGAAATAGTTAAGAAATTAAAATCTGAAGTAAGAAAAATAGGCGCGGATGCGATAGTTGATATGCGCAACAATGGATCATCTGGAATGAAACAACATTGGGAGGCAAAAGCCATAGTTTGGACCGATAAAGAATCAGACTGAATAAGGAAAAAACAAAAAACTATTCGTGCTATTCGTGTGATTTGTTGTTTTTCTCTGTGTCTCAGTGGCTCTGTGTATAAAATTATAGTTAGGATGTTAGGAAGTTGGGAAGTTAGAGGGTTAAAACAGAAAATGAAAAATCTTGTGGTAATCTTGTGTAATCTCGTGGTTAATTTTAGCGTTTTTGCTGCTCGTGGTATTTGCTGTCGACAAGAACCACAGATGTTTCGATTTGTCTGTCGGGGATATTCCAGTATTTTCTGAGCAGGTGGTCTTTTTTTTCGGTGGATACTAACTTATAGCCGTGTTTCTGGTAAAAACTTATTGCCCATTTTGCAGTGGCCCAGGTTCCGACTAAAACCGGTTTGTCGGTTTTAGTTTTTAAAAAATTCAATAGTTTGGTTCCTATACCTTTATTTCTTTTTTCTGTTATTACATAAGCGTGCCTGATTAAAGTCAAGTCGAGAACGTCCTGGATGCCCATTACGCCGATTAGTTTCCCATCTTCTTCGAACCCGTAAAAAATAATACCGCTTGCAATTTCATTTTTTAAGGAATCCTTATCCATGTAAGGCTTATGATAGCAATCTTTAGGGATGTACCCATCATAAGCTTTTGCTGCATCGTTTATTATTTCGTAGATTGCCTGAAAATCTTCTTCTCTGCATTTTCTTATCATTACATATACTCCTTAGAAAAATATATTATCAAGCAATTTTATGTCAAGCGTTGTGGTTGATTGAATTAGGAGTTATGTGCTGTGAGTCTTGAGTCAAATTTAGGTACTGGATACTGGGTTCTAGGTTAAAAATACAACAAAAAAAATCCAGTGTAAATCTGTGTAAATCCGTGGCAATATTTTAAAATTTGGGATTTTGGGGTTGGGATTTAGTTGAAAAATAAAAATCCTTTTCAATCTGCGTTTATCTGCGTCCAATTATTGTGTGTGGGGTGGCTTAGTGTCTTTGTGTCTTCGTGGCAAATATTCAGTTTTTCAGGTTTACCAGTTGAATCTCACCGGGTTTTTCCCCCAGGAAATTTTCAACTGTTTGTTCGAAATTTCTAGGTA
>CAZRYJ010000043.1:3296-14618 GCA_964604245.1 uncultured bacterium
TCCTACAACGTCTTTTATTACGGAATACAATAATGGATAATGAGTACATCCTAATATTAAAGCCTCTATGTTTTTATCTTTTAAATCGGAAAGATATTTTTCTGCTACAAGTTCCGTAATCTCACCATTTATCCATCCATTTTCTGCAAGAGGAACGAAAAGGGGACAGGCTGCAGAGTAGATATCGATATCGTTGAACTTATCTTTTAGTTTCTTCTCAAATGCACCGCTTTCTATTGTGGCATTTGTCCCTATCACTCCAATTTTGCTGTAGTTTTTATTCTCGAGGGCTCTAACCCCCGGGTCAATCATTCCTATTATTGGAATGGGAAATTCTTCTTTTAGTTCTTCCAGGGCGTTAGAAGAAACAGAAAAGCAGGCAGAGACTATAACCTTGACATTGAAACTCTGAAGGAATCGAATATCTTCTTCTGCAAAACGCAGGATTGTTTCTTTGGATTTTGTTCCGTAGGGAACCCTGGCACTGTCTCCAAAGTACACAATCGATTCCTCCGGTAATTTTTTTCGGATTTCCCTGACAACAGTAAGCCCTCCAATCCCCGAATCAAAAACGCCGATAGGACATTGCTTATGTACGTGATTTTGCATAAGCTTGAATTCCTTCTACTATGGCGTCAGTCGTTTTATCCAGAAATTTGTCATCAAGCAGTTTTTCCCTATCATCAGAATGTGTTATAAAAGCAATCTCAACTAAAACAGCGGGCATATAATTCAAGCGTAGAACGTAAAAATTTGCCTGTTTTAATCCCCGGTTGTAAAGATCGCATTTTTGTACCATACTTTCCTGAATGCATATGCCTGCCTGTTGGGATTCCTCCAGAAATTGAGTCTGAGCCAGGTCGTTCAATATGTAATCAAGTTCAGATAAACTTGATCCATCTTTTGCCTCAAATCTGATTGCGGAGTTTTCGGTTGCCTCAACAGTCCTTGCCCAATCACTTCTTGCCGCAGAAAGGAAATAGGTTTCCGCTCCGTGCATTGCTCTTTTATTAGGTGCTGCATTGCAGTGTATCGAAACAAAAAGATCGGCTTTTGCTGAATCTGCAATTTTCGTTCTATCTTTTAAAGGAATAAAAACATCGTCAACTCTTGTCATTATTACATTGAATCCGTTTTTGGTTAACTTAGCAGCTATTTTCTTTGATGCTTTTAGCACGATATCTTTTTCCTGGACATTTTTATAAACTGCTCCCGGATCTTTTCCCCCATGTCCCGCGTCTATGACAATAGTTTTGAGGCTTCTTTCTACAAACGTTTTCACTTTAATATCCAATTTCTTGCCGTTTCTTACTGCATCCATTGCAAGATTGTTTTTTACTTTAAAGCGGAATTTTATAAAGCCATCGCCTTGTTCGAATTTAACATCTTCTATTAGACCTTTAGGAGAAAGCTCTAGGATACTTCTGTTGTATATTGGATCAAATATGACTAAAACCCATTCATCTTTAACTTTATTAAAAAGATGTTTTAGGTTTGGTGAACACTCAATTGTAAAGATGGTCGTTGAGGGAGTAACCTCCCAATTAGTTTTAAAAATATTAACTTTTGTTCCTACATCAAGAATCCCTTGATTGAATTTAGCTTCCATGTCCATCAGACTTCCAAGGATAAGGGGCAGCGAAGAAACCGGAACAAATAATTTGCCTCCTATTTTCAGAGGAGGTGCCTCTAACTGGTATACGTCCCGGTTTACTTTTATAAAAGGGTTATCCGGCATAATAGAAACTATGTTTTCTTTCTGTACGGTTAAAATTTGTGTGCCGAGATCCCAATAATAGGAAACATCCATCTCTTCGAGCATTGGATGGCTTTTCACGTATTTATGGTTCCCCAGACTATATTCCTGGAATGTGTATATCTTTCCGGATAAGTTAATACTTAAAGAAAGTATAAGAAAAATCATAGGTATTTTTTTATCTCTTTTCTTTGTTCTTTTTCAATTATTTTTCCTCTTTTTTCGTATTCTTTCTTTCCTTTAGCAACGGCTAAAGCTATTTTTACTAAGTTCTTTTTTATACATACTTCAAGTGGTATTAATGTCAATCCTTTATTTTTTAGTTTACCGTCTATTTTTCTGATTTCGCTTTTATTTAGAAGAAGTTTTCTCTCTCTTTTAGAATCTAATCCCTCCTGTGCTTTTTCGTACGGAGAAATATGCATATTGAAAAGAAAAACCTCTCCACCTACTACCTGAGCGAAAGCATCGGAGAGGCTTACCTTGCCCAGGCGTACTGATTTTACTTCTGATCCTTTTAAAACAATACCAGCTTCATAGGTTTCTACAATATGGTAATCAAATTTAGCTTTTTTGTTTTTTGCAATTACTTTCATTATACCCGAATTCCACTTGACTTATTCTCTATATTTCATATATTTTTAGACAATGAATAAGATTATTTTTTCACTGTTTGCAATAATAATATTCTGTTTTTTTAATTGTGCAAGGCAGGTTGTGAAAAAACCGATATCTAAAGAAGACCTTTCGGCAAACGTTGCCTCCTGGCAGGCTAAAGTTGCACAAAAAAGCGGTACAGGAGAAATGACCGTATCTGAACCAGACGCGCGTTTTTCCTCTTATTTCTCTTTCAAATATAATGTTAACGAAAAAATCTTAACAGGTGAATTGTTAGGATCTTTCGGGATGTTAATCGGTTCTTTTTATTTTTCTGAAGATTCAATTTCTATAAGAGATAAGGATGGAAATCAGGTAAAAAAAGAGGTTCTCTCGTTATTCGAAGAAAATCCGGATGCTTCTTTGAATCGGTTTCTGATGTGGGATATACCTGTTTTATCCAACTGTGAAATGATTCCTTTGGAAAATGGATGGCTTCTTTCAGGAGATGGTATTGAAATTTTCTTTTCTCGTGATATTAGGCCAACTCAAGTGGTTTTGCACAGGGAGAATAAAATTATAGTCAACTATTCGGATTTCCGTTTGCAGGAGGGAATTCTTTGTCCATTTAAAATTGAAGCAAAGGCAATTGAAGCAAAGGTAAAGGAGAAGAGTTTAGAGATTGAATTCAGAAAGATAGATTTAGAATGATCTTTTTCATAATAACGTTATCTCTGATAAGTCAAAATTACATAAGCAAGGGACTCAGGAGCAATAGAAGTCTCTCGGTAAAAGTTCTTCAACAATCATTTAAAGATTCTTTAGCAATATCTTCTTCTTTAGAAAGTCTTTCTAAGCTGGATTATAGGTTGCTCTCAAACGACCTTTTTGAAGAAAGTAAAGTCGTAGAGAGTAAGTTGATAGAAATTATAAGAAGCAAGAATGATTATATAAATTCCGCCCTGTCCAATAAGTACTTAAAGGAGGGTATTGAAGACCTCAAAAATGGTAGCGTTGAAAGAGGAAAAAGAAAAATAATTTTTGCCAGCGAGCTTGACCCGTCAAATAGGCGTATACTATTAATAATGGTTAAAGTAAGCTTCCCTAATTTAATTAAAATAACTAAATTTTCATGGAAATATTTTTCGACTATAAAATTCCTTAATAACAAAATTTTTATAATCAAAAGTTTGATATTGTTTTTAATTCTATTTTCTTTCTGGATTCTGATATCAACAATTGGAGCCAGTATTGTGTTTTCTCTATCAAATATTACAAAATGGATGCAAAGGAAAATCAACTTTAGCGGATTATGGATAGGAGCAATATTGTTTTCAATGTTTGTATGGCTACCTCTACAATATGTATTTCTTATTATCATAGCAATCTCTTTGCTTAAAATGAACAAAGCGAATCTAATTAAATGTGCTGCCATTTTATTTGTGCTTCCCTTCTTGATTTCGTACTCATATATTATCAGTAATAATTTTCACCCGGGTAGTTACCTCTATAGAGAATTTAAAGCTCGATTTGATCCTTATGTTTATGATCTTGATTCTCCCGTAACGCCTTATGGCTACTCAATAAAGGGAATAGCGCAGGCGAGAGGGGGGGATTTGCCCGGAGCCGAAAATTTTTTCGAGAAAGGTTATAATATCAGGAGAGATATAAATTATTGGGAGAACTTATGCTCTGTTTATTATGCTTTAGGTGATACCTCTCAAGCTCTTAAGATGTGTGAAAATGTTATCTCTCGGTATCCGCAAAATGAGATAGCAAATATAACTATTATTAAGATGTACTATAACCAACTTGACTTTGATGAGGCAACAGAACATATGGAAAGAAGCGGACTCCGACTTTTTCAGATATCGAAAAAAGATCCTCCTTTATATAAATATCCTCCGGAAAGATGGCTTTATAAGTATGTATTTGTCCCAAGAGGATTATTTAGGCATCTTGCTGATAAAAAATTATATTTCATGATAATAATAGCAATTTGTATGACTATAATGGCAGTTTTCAAAAAGGAAGAAGATTATTACTGTCCAATTTGCAAAAGTTATATGTTAGCTGATAGAAAGAGTGAAAATATATGTTTGGTATGTTTTACAAAATTATCATTAACTAAATCGAAAACCATACGAGAAAGACTAAAGAGACGTATAGTCGGTAAAGCTAATAAAGTTGATAGGTTGACCAACTTATTGATGAATTTCGTAATACCGGGAAGCGCCCATTTTTACAAAAAGAAACATCTTGAAGGAACGATAATATGTTTTTTTGCAGCCGCAATTCTTTTGATTTTTCTGAATTCTGTATTGTCTGAACCGGTAGAAGCTTTGAAATACAGGACTTCAATTGGAAATAACATCTTTAAAATTTCTGTCGTATTATTTTATTCATTAGTAATGTTTTCAAGCTGGAGGTTGAAGCCGCATGGAAATGGAAGGTAGTATACAGGAATTCTCAGTTCCTGAAATATTACAGTTCTTATCTTTGCATGAAGCGGATGGTGTGCTAAAGCTCAAATCGGGAAGGGAAGAAGTCCACTTTGGGTTCAAAAAGGGAAAAATTACGGATGCTCTTCATAAGGGAGAAAAGCTTTTTCATTCTATAAGCGAATACGTCCAGAGAACAGGTCTGATTTCTCCCGGAACATTTAATAAATATACCGAAAGAGCTAAAGAAGCGGGACTTTCTTTACTCGAAATTATTGAGAAGGGAGACTTTTTATCTAAGAAGGACATTGAGGATATAATAGCCTTCAAAATTCAGGAGACTACCTGTGAGGTTCTAACCTGGAATACTGGAAGATATTCCTTTGAGGCAGGAAAAAAGCTTTATCAACATTCTGCTTTTTCTGTTGAGATAGAGCCGAATACCCTTGTTATGGAAGGTATACGGAGAATAGACGAATGGCCTTTGATCGAGCAAGCATTACCGGATGAGAATATAACCCTCAGGAAACTTGAGGAAGCTGAGATTGAAGTAGAGATAGGAGAAGACGAAAAAACTGTCCTGGGAAAAATAGAAGAAGACATCACTTTAAGTGAGTTGGTCGGGATATCCGGTATCGGAAAATTCAGAACCTATAATTCTGTGTATAAGCTTACTGAGATAGGGCTTATTGAGAAAATTAAAGCGAAAGAAAAAAAGAAAAAAAAACGCAAACAGACTTTTGTTAAAAAGCAACGACTGGTATTTCCTGTAGATTTAAAACAGGTGCTTCTTTACGGATTTATTCTTATTAATGTTTTCTTTCTATTTAAGTTCAGGTTGAATGAGATAGGGAGTGATTTGAAAAATATTGAAAACTTATTCAAAGACCCTTCCAGGGTAGAAACTATATTGCCCTTATTTTTAGAAGATCAGAAGTAGATTTTATTCTTAAATGGGTTTTGAATAAAAAAGGAAATACTCATTATAACTAAAAAGGGAGGAGAAATGAGTGATGATGATAAAAAAGTTAAAGTAAAGGCTAGTAAAAAGGACATAGATGATGGCAAAAGCATAGCATGGTTGTCTTATTTGGGATTATTGCTTCTTATACCTCTTTTGGTGAAGCCGGAGAATTCTTTCTGTAAACATCACGCAAAGCAGGGACTCGTAATGATGTTGCTTTGGATTGCGCTTTCAATATTGTTGCCGATACTCCATATACTTACCGCTATTGGATATGTAATTTTAATCGTTTTTTCCATTATAGGTATCGTACAATCCCTAAACGGGATCTACTGGAAAGCGCCCCTAGGGATCTATGAATTAGGGCAGAAATTTAAAATTTAAAGGAACGAGGTTGTTATGAGCGAAGAAAAGGCTTTTAAGAACTGGATAAATAAGATAGCTAAAAATATTCCGGCGTTTAAGGGTTACTATAAGAAAGAAGAAAGAAGAGAGGCGGATCAACTTCTACGGGAAAAAATTGCAAAAAATCTAAAAGCTATTAAAGACGTTCTAAATGAGAAGGGTAGGCTTGTAACAAAATCCGGAGATCTCAGTCCTCTTGATGAAATTGCAAGGATTGATAAGAAATTGGAAAAAATAACCGATTCAATACGATATGCGGATTATGGTTATAGCGGTTTTTTCGACCAGAAAGAGGTTTCGGAAGGGACTCTTCGCTCGATTTACAAGGTTGATTTAGACTTAATGGAGTGGGTCAAGGCTTTTACGGCTAATTCTACTGTTGATAGTGACCTTGCGGAAATATCGAAAAATATAGAGATAGGATTTGATTTGCTTAATGAACGTTCGAAAATCGTAGAGGGGGATTGAAATGGGATTGTTTTTTGAAGTTATTGAGTTTTTGGATGACGAAGGCAACCAGATTGTGCATCGAGTACCCGAACAAGGTTCCGCCGAGACTTCTCTTGGCAGTCAATTAGTTGTAAGAGAAAATCAATCAGCAGTTTTTTTTCGTGATGGCAGAGCTCTTGATACTTTCGGACCGGGCAGGCATACCCTTACTACGGCAAACCTTCCTCTTTTAAAGAAGCTGATCGGTGCCGCTTTTGAGGGTAAGAGCCCTTTTCGTACCGAGGTATACTTCGTCAACAATAAAGTTTTTACAAACGCAAAATGGGGAACCCAGGAACCTGTTCCGTTTAGAGACAAGGAGCTTAAAATGATAAGAATAAGAGCAAACGGAATATATTCATATAAGGTTTCCGCCCCGCGTCTTTTTATAAATAAGATTGTAGGTACTGAAAACATTAAGGACAGGGATGAAGTAGAGAATTTCTTTAAGAATGTTATAATCTCGAGGTTGACTGATTTTCTGGGAGAGAACTACTCCACTATATTCGATCTTGCAAAAGATTACGATGAACTCTCTGCGGGTGCAAAGTCCAGAATCTATGAGGATTTTGACAAGTACGGGTTGGACTTACGAGATTTCTACATAAGATCGATAACTCCTCCTCCGGAAGTGCAGAAAATGATAGATGAACGTTCCGGTATGGGTGTTGTCGGCGATTTAAATAAGTTCACACAATTCCAGGCAGCAAAGGCTCTGCGGGATGCCGCATCCCAGGAAGGCGGTGCAGCAGGAACAGGAGTAGGTGTGGGAGCCGGTATTGGTATGGGAGCAATGATACCCGGCATGATGCAAAAGACCACCGAACAGGGAAGTGCTCAGGGAGAAGCGTCTTCCGGAGAAACCTGTCATAAATGCGGCGAGCCGGTTCCCGAAAATTCGAATTTCTGTCCTAATTGCGGGTCAAAGGTGGAAGAAAAGGCTTTCTGTACTAAATGCGGTAAGGAGATGCCCAAAGCAGCAAAATTCTGTCCTGAGTGCGGCGAAAAACAGTAAAGATCTGAATGGAAATCAGATGCCCTCAATGTGACGCAGCAATAGAGACGGGGATAGAAAATAAAGTTGTAAAGTGCCCTTATTGCAGCATTAATTTATATTACGAAAAAGATAAAGTACTTACGAAGGAGTCGATAAAACCCACACTCGAAGCCCGGGTTGCTGAAAGTTTACTTTTTGAGCGAACAGGGAAAAAATTAAAGGTAGAACTTGAGTATTTTCCTTTCTATCGTATACAAACAGATGGAAAAACAATCTTTTTACCCGGGAAAAAAACCGACTTAATAGGAATCAACAGTTATATCCCTCAGGGAGATAGAATAACTCTTGATATTAAAGTTTCTACGCCTGATTTAACTATCGACGAAGCACTTGAGGCAATGGGAGAGGAAGAAGGGGCGGAATCTATCGGACTTATATACTTACCTTTTTTTACGGCAAAAGACATCGACATAGTTTACTATGTAGATGGGGCGAGGGGAGATATTCTTTCCAATAGACTTCTTGAAAAAGAAGAAAGCGCTAGAAATCATCACCCTTTTTCTTTACTTTCCTTTAGTATTATTATAATGGTAGCCTTATTTTTCCCAACTTTACCATTTAAGCTAATTTCCGTAGTTGCGATTACATTCCTGTTGTGGTATTACGATCGAGGAAAACAAAATGGCTGAAGATACGCTTACGGTAATTGCTTTTTCCTGTCCGAATTGCGGATCCGAGATCGATGTTGTAGAGGGTTACACCAATACAAAATGCAAATTTTGCGATAGCAGTCTTTTAATAACGAGTAAAATCGGGGCTCCGAGAGTATTCGCAAAACCGAAAATAAATAAGCCTAAGAAGATTTTGAGAGAAAGGTTCGGGATGAACGTCCGGATTGTTGAGGTCTCTCTTATTTACGTTCCTTTTATAAAGGTCAGTTCAGAGATAATAGGTTGGTTACGAGGCTATAAAAAAGGGACTGTGATTCAGGAACCCACTTATAACAATTCCGGTATGAATATAGATACAGTTGGCGCTATCCGCACTGTCGGCGAAAAGAGAGTTAAGAAAAGAATACGACGTATTTTAGAAGTAAAATTGGACCCTTCAGAATTCTACCGCTATGGGATAAAAAGAGTTAGTATGAAAGGCAAAAGATTCGAGGTTTACGACGATGAACTTCTTCATCGATACGGGGACGTCTTTGATTTACCTCTACCGGTAAAAGAATATCTCGAAAAAGCTTCGGGAATGCTTATCGATGAAATCATAAGAGAATATAGAGATTTTAATGAATTTGAATATTATTTAAGAGCAATAAAGAAAAAAGCTATTATTTGCTTTAACCCCATATTTTTTGCGAGAGTTAAAGTAGGCGAAGAATTTTATACATATTCTTTTGATGCTGTTGATGGTAAGGCTCTTGTGAAAGATAAAGGAAAAAAGAAGAAAGAAGAGAGCAAGAAAGTTTTTTTAGGATTAAATGCGTTATACGGAATTATAGGCTTGTTTGGCGTTTTTTCCTCTTTCGTTTCTTCTCTCATAGGTGGTGGAGTTGCTTTTGTTTTTGCTTTATTCGCAGGTTTTGCCCTCTGGTGGTTGCAATATGGGAATGACTGATATCAAACTTATACCCCTGCGTTGTCCGGATTGCGGAAAGGACATCCAGAGCGGAGAAGATGACCTTGTTCATTTTTGTGCGAATTGCGGTTCGGGATTCGAGGTTGTTCTGGATAAATTTAAAAAAGTGAATGTTATTTTTGTAAAGCCCCAGGAAGAATTTGAGAATAAAAAATTATATTATCTGCCTATGTGGCAGATTTTAAGCAAGATTTCTGTTGATAAGAAACATAGTATAGATGTAACTCAGCTTCCACCTGAAATTTTAACCAACGAGCGGTTCGCCAGTCTTTTTGTGGGATTGTTCAATAAAGATAAAGCGAAAGATAAAATGATGTTTTTTGTTCCCGCGTTTGGTGTTACAAACCGCTACCAGTTGATGGACCAGCCGGGGTTTCAGTTCACAATTAACCCGCCGGAATTGAAAAGCGATTCTCCGAAAGATATGGTCGGTGCCGAATATTCTTTGGATGATGCAACAGAGATTGCAAAAGTTATGTTTCTTTCCATTCAATTTCATACCGATACAGGACTTATGGGTGCTGATATTACCTTTGATTTCGAGAAAGCGAGGATTGCCGGTATTCCTTTTTACGAAGAAGAAGGGATGCTTGTGGACGCGATAAAAGGATATAAGATTTTCAAAAACGCGCTGAAGGACTGGGAAAAAATCAAGGCAAAACTTTAAAAAAATTAAAGAAACAAAAATTTACCACAGAGGACACAGAGAAAAATAAAAACACACAGAGAACACAAAGAAAAAAAGAAATTATTTATTTATTTAAAAAACCAACCCACACCCCCCTAAATTAGCCACGAAGGTACAAAGACACGAAGATAATTGGACGCAGATAAACGCAGATTGAAAAGGATTTTTATTTTTCACATTTCAATGCCTGACCCTGTTACTTTAGTCCTGGCTTTATTTCTTTTTTTGTCAATTGGTGTACTGCTGCTTTCAATACTTGCCAAGATATCTTAGCTGTATGTTTGTCAGGATTGAATCTTGAACTAACCTGCTCATAAGGATGAATATAGTTTCTAAAATCTCTCAATGAATGACTAAACTTTTTAACGTCCTCTTTTAAAAATCCTACTTCATAAGCAACATCTATTAAGTTATTCAAAGTCCAATTCGGAAATTGTTTGACTTTACCTTCTTTATCTTTAGGAGCGGAGTTAGCTTTATTAAATTCCTTGTATAATGGGGCCTGGTCTTGATTTTTGAATTTCGTAGGTCATTCGGATTAGTAAATAGAACTACAATTTTTACATGTTCTACATGTCAGGAAGGTGTTGAATAGTTGAATTGGAGAAATCGTAAAAAAGTAAAATTGCAAATATTGAATCTGCTGTTGTTGGAGCAGTTCCGGAGGTTCCTTGACAGGATAGTCTAATATAGTATTATATTTATTGTGAAGTCTGAGAAAAACAGGAAAAGGAGGTTGATATGTTAGTTTTAAAAAAGGTTACATTATTGAGTTTCCTATTGTGTCTTACGGTTACGGGATTTAGCCAGGTTTCGGTAATCGATACGATTTACTTCGGGCCTGTAGCGGGGAATGGATCAGGTCCCTGTTCGGTTGGCATAAACCCGGACTCAAACCTTATATATGTAGTAAATTCGGCTAGCAACAATGTCAGTGTGATTGATGGGTTAGGCGATTCGGTGATTGCAACTGTGGAGGTCGGAAGTTCGCCCACTGCAATTGCCGTAAACCCGGAAACGAACCGTATATATGTGACAAATTCAGGTGATAACAATATGAGTGTGATTGATGGATCCACTAATTCAGTGATTGTAACTGTTGGAGTAGGGGTGTGGCCGGACGCAGTCGCAGTAGACCCGCTAACAAATCGGATATATGTAGTAAATTTGTGGGATAACAATGTCAGTGTAGTCGATGGGGCAGAAGATTCAGTGGTTGCGACTATTGGGGTTGGGCGTTCGCCTTATGCGATTGCAGTAGATCCACAGAGAAGCCGCATATACGTGGGAAATAGGGATGATGACAATGTCAGTGTGATTGATGGGTCAGGCGATTCAGTGATT
>CAZRYJ010000044.1:0-11795 GCA_964604245.1 uncultured bacterium
AAAGGCTTTTATCGCAAGGCTTTTAGGGCAGAAGGTTAATTTGCTGATTTTTTGAGTTTAAGTAAAATAGGTGACCGGGTCATGAGTTTTGCGTTGTGAGTTATGAGTCTAAAAAAAATAAAAAATTAGTGTAAATCACTGTAAATTTGTGCCAGATATTAGGTGCTGGGTTTTAGGTTTTAGTTAAAACAAACAAAAAATATAAAATGGGGTTTGATTGAGTAATCTTGTGTTAATCTAGTGTAATATAGTGGTTCCTATTGAAGTTGCTAATGGGCTTGACAAGCAATTTTTAGTAGGTATATTTTGTTAGACTGGAGGGTATATGCCAACTTATGAATATGAGTGCTTGAAATGTAAATATAGATTTGAAAAATTACAGGGAATCAAAGATGAACCTTTGAAGGTATGCCCTAAATGTGGCGGTAAATTAAGGAAATTGATTGGTACGGGTGTAGGTATAATATTTAAAGGCAAAGGTTTTTATCATACTGATTATAAAAAAACGGGTGGTAGTGATCTTGGAATAAAAGAGTCAAAAGGTAACAAAGATAAAAGTACTAATAAAAACGCGCAGTAAAGAGTTTTTCCAATATTGTTGATGTTTTTGATTCTTTTTCTATTTTTTATTCTTTTTATCTATTTATCCCTTAAATATTACGAACATATTAAAATTTACGACCCTAGAGAGGAATTATTTTCTTTTCCTGATGATTGCGGTATTAAATTTGAGGACGTCAATTTTACCTCACGCGATCATGTTTTACTAAATGGTTGGTTTGTTAAAGGAGTGGGCGATAAAGTTATTCTTTTCTGTCATGGTAATTTTGGTAATATTTCGTCAAGATTAGATATCATTCAAGATTTACACTTGCTTGGGTATAACTTTTTTATATTCGATTATAAGGGTTTCGGTAGAAGCGATGGTGTGCCGAGTGAAAAAGGGTTATATGCGGATGCTTTAGGTGCATGTGATTACCTTATAGAAAGGGGGTTTAGCGATAAAGATATAATACTTTTCGGCAGATCTCTGGGGGGTGCCGTTGCCATTTTTCTTTCAAGTTCGATTCAGGGATTCAGAGGAGTTATAATTGATAGTGCTTTCTTATCTTGCCGGACTTTGGGTCATGATATACTTGGTTATAATCTTCCGAGATTTATGATATCCAATCGTTTCGAATCTATTAAAAGGATAAAAAATATAAAAGTCCCAAAATTAATTATCCATAGTGAAGATGATGATTTAATACCCTTTTACCATGGAAAAAAGTTGTTTGAGACAGCACTTGAACCTAAAAGATTTCTTAAAATCCGGGGATCGCATAATAATTGTATATCTGAATCCAAAGATATTTATATGGCTGGGATTAAGGATTTTTTGGAAAGTTTGGAATGATATTGAAAATAGGATTAGAAGTAGTTAAGGTTAGAAGTTCAGGTATTAAGAATTAAGTGGTAGGTGTTTTTTCCCTAATCCTTAATTCTCGCTTGACTTCCCGCTTTTCTTCTAATACCAAAGCGTTCCCCCTTGCTCAATGGGGTAAAAGGAATATACTAATTATATGAAAAAGCTGTCTAATTTCGAATTTTTTCTTGCTAAACGGTATATACGAATTAAAAAGGGTGAAGGTTTCAGGTCTTTAATTACTCTTTTCGCAGCCGGAGGAATCGGTCTTGGAGTTGCAACTCTTTTAGTGGTCCTATCGGTAATGAATGGAATGCAAACCGATCTTAAAAGCAAAGTTCTTGGAGCTACCGCTCCTCTTACGGTTTTAAGAATAGATCAAGATGCTATTTTAGATTGGGAGAAGATTGTATTTGATTTAAAGGAAAGTGTCCCTGAAATTCAGGATGCTACACCTTATATCTTTGAAAAGGCGCTTTTAAGATATAATAGAAAAACCGATGGAGCTATAATAAGGGGTGTAGATCCCGGTTCTTTCTCACTGGTTTCTGATATTCCCGATAATATTGTTGTCGGCGAATTTGATCTTTCCGGGAGAAGAGTTGTTCTCGGAAATTATCTTGCCAATCGCCTGTGGGCTCATGTAGGAGATACTATAACGATTTCCTCTCCGTTCTCTTCTACTCCAACACCTTTCGGTTTTCTACTTTCGGCTGATGACTATATACTGTCCGGGGTTTTTGATATGGGAATGTACGAATACAATGCAACACTTGCAATTATATCGGTAGAGAATGCAAGAAAACTTTTTGGAATTAACGGGGTTACAGGTATAGATTTCACAATAGATGATCCATATGAGGCTCCGGAACTTGCAATTGATATTGTGGCAGAACTTGGTTATCCCTATCGGGTTATCAATTGGATGGAAAGAAATAGAACGCTTCTGCGGGCTTTGGAGATTGAGAAAAAAGTGATGTTTATAATAATGACTTTAATAATAATCGTTGCTGCATTTAATATTATTTCCTCTTTAGTCCTAATTGTTCTGGGAAGAATGCGAGAAATAGGAATTCTTAAAGCTCTAGGCTCTTCTGCTTCTTCAATTACAAGAATTTTTCTTATAGATGGGCTTATCGTAGGGGGAGGAGGAACTGTCTTTGGCGTTGTTGTTGCCTGGATACTATGTTTCTTTCTTGGAAAATATAAATTTATCGATTTACCATCGGATGTTTATTTTCTTACAAAACTACCGGTAGAGATGCAATTGGTTGATTTTCTCTTGGTAGCTTTTTCCGCTATAGTTTTATCTTTATTAGCAGCCTTATATCCGGCGAAGAAAGCTTCCAGGCTTGATCCTGTGGAGGCCATAAGAAATGAGTGAGATTATAGTTGCTCTTAAAGAGGTTAGTAAAGGTTTTCTTTCCGGTAAGGAAGAAATAAAAGTTCTTGAGGGTGTTAATTTAGAAGTGAAGAAGGGAGATTTTATAACAATAAGCGGACCTTCAGGTTCAGGGAAGAGTACACTTCTAAATATTGTTGGCGGGCTTTTGCATCCTGATGAAGGAGATGTTATCCTTGAAGGAAAGCCTTTGTATAACTATAAAGACAGAGCACTTGCACAGATAAGAAATGAAAAAATAGGATTTATATTTCAATTTCATCACCTTCTGCTTGATTTTACTGTGGTCGAAAATTTAGCTATACCGCTTTTAATAAAGGGAGAAGCTTTTGGAGAAGCTTGTAGGGAAGCGAAGGATTTACTTGCTCGTGTAGATCTTAGCGGCAGGCTGCACGCTAAACCCAGAACTCTTTCGGGTGGAGAAAGGCAGCGGGTTGCCGTGCTTCGTGCTATTATAAACCATCCTTTATTGCTTCTTGCGGATGAACCTACAGGAGATTTAGATTGGGCGCACGCAGAGGTAATCTTGCAGATGTTGAGTGAAATCCATCGTAATAGTGGGATGACGGTGATACTTGTTAGTCATAATCAAAGGGTTGCACAAATGGGAAAAAAAACATATAATTTGATTGAAGGAAGATTGAAAAAAAATGAAGTGTGATTTATGCGGTGTTAATGAGGCAAAATATAAGTATTATGAAGTAGACTCTGATAAAGTTCGCGAAATAGATATTTGTGAAGAATGTGCCAGAGAAAAGGGCGTAGACGTTAAAAACAGAGATGATGTTCTTGTAGGTAAAAACAAAGTATGCCCAGCCTGTGGGCTTACTTTTGGTGAATATAAAGATTCCAAAAAGCTGGGATGTATTGATTGTTATAAGACTTTCAGTGATCAGATTAAAATCTTCCTTAAAGATACACAATTAGATATTATACATAAAGGAAAGGAACCTGTTCGAAACACAAAGGTCCTTTTTTTTAAAAAAGAAATTTTGGAAATGAAGAAGCGATTAGAAGGTTATGTTGAAAGTGAAAAGTTCGAAGAGGCTGTTAAGTTAAGGGATAAGATTGAAGAAAGGAAGGAAGAACTTAAAACTATAAGAGGTAAAAATGATTGATTCTATTGTGGATCGCCTTCCCGTATGGTTAGAAAAAGTTGGTCCTTATTCTGAGATGATCTTATTTTCCAAAGTTTCTTTATATCGTAACCTGGGAGGGTATAAGTTTAATAGGAAAACTACAGAGAAAGAAAAAGAAGAAATATTAAGTTTACTCTTTGAAGGTATTTCAACACTTTCTTATTATGAAAACTTTATTACTTTAAAAGATTTAAAAGATAATGAAAGAGAATTTTTTGTAGAAAGGAATTTTATAACAAGAGAGGAATCTAATAATTGTACTACTCTTGGTTTGGCTTTAAATGATTTGCAAAACAATTTGCTTGTTTTGAATTCGGATGAACACCTTGAAATTTCTTCTATATCTTCAGAGTTGTCCATTAAAGAGGCTTTTGTTCAATGTGATGGTTTGGATGATGAGCTAAATGAGGAATTTAGTTTCGCTTATGATAATGAGTTGGGTTTTTTAACTTCATCAACCGATAAGGTTGGAACAGGCATGAAAGTTTCTGCTGTGGTTCATCTTCCTGCGCTTGTTATTACCGGTAAGTTCGTAGATATTATTGATGATCTTGATGATTCTCTTTTCACGATTGAAGGTGTTTTTAATATAGGTGAGAGTGTAGAAGGGAGTTATTTTAAGATAAGCAACAAATTTACTCTGGGTATTTCTGAAGAGGAGATATTAAAATTATTTGAGGAGAAGATTAAAAGTATAATTAAAGATGAGGTTAGCAGTAGGGAATATTTAACCCAGAAAGTCGGATATGAGACGGAAGATAAAATCTGGAGATCCTATGGTATACTGAAAAATGCGAGAATTCTTTCTATTACTGACTTCCTTAATTTAACTTCAGCTATAAGGCTTGGGTCCAGTTTAGGCATTATTAGGGATATTGATATTATGGATTTGAACAGGTGGCTTTTTCAGGTCCTTCCCGGACATTTAAGTGTCATGAATCAAGACGTTAGTAATGAGAAAGAAGAAAATATTCTTAGGGCGAAGCTAATAAGGAATTATTTGGGAGGATAAGAATATGTTTATGGATGATAAATTTACAAAAAAGCTAATAGATGTTGTAAAAATAGCAAAGGATTTAACTCTGGAAGTCGGATTGAGTGAAGTAACGCCGGTTGTTCTTTTGCTTGCAATATTAAAGCACGGCAACAACATCGCGGTTACAGTGATTGAAGAAGTAGGCGTTGATGTTGAGTTGCTTGAGAGTCGTGTTTTAAGACTTGTTAGGGGAAGTGGGGAGGTTTTGATTGTGGAACAACCAATAGGTTTATCGGAGGATTCCCTGAATATTCTTGAACAGGCAAAAGAAGAGGCTATAATGCTTGGTAGGCAGATAATAGGTACGGAACATCTTCTTCTCGCGTTGCTTAAGGCAAGAGAAGGAGCTTTCATTGAAGTATTAAAGCCCGAAGAGCTGGATTACTATTTGGCAAAACAGATGCTGTTGGATCTTTTTGATAAGGAAAAATTAAGTGATAAAAATAAAGAAAAGCCTAAATCTTCTGTTGATAGGGCGCTAGAGTTTTATACAAGGGATCTTACTGATCTTGCGAAGAAAAGAAAAATCGATCCTATAATTGGTAGAGAGGGTGAAATGGAGAGGGTTATTCAAACTTTGTGTCGAAGGAAAAAGAATAATCCGGTACTTGTTGGTGAGCCCGGGGTCGGGAAAACTGCTATAGTAGAGGGACTTGCGCAGAGAATTGTGACGGGTTCGATTCCCAAGATGCTGCAGGGTAAGAAAATACTTTCGTTGGATCTTTCTTCTGTTATAGCCGGAACAAAGTATCGTGGTCAATTCGAAAAGAGATTAAAGCAAATTTTAGAATCATTGAAGGATTCTGAGAATATTCTTTTTATTGATGAGATGCATACTATTGTGGGTGCGGGAGCGGCTGAAGGAGCCATTGATGCTTCTAATATGTTAAAACCAATTCTTGCCAGAGGAGAGATTCAAACCATTGGGGCTACTACTACTGAAGAATACAGGAAATATATTGAAAAAGATGGTGCCCTGGAGAGAAGATTACAGATGATTCTTATAGATCCTCCCACAATAGATGAGACAATAGACATACTAAATGGTATTAAGCGCAAATATGAAGATTTTCATAAAGTTACTTATACTGAGGAAGTAGTTAATGCGGCGGTAAAGCTATCCTGTCAATATATAACAGACAGAAATCTTCCTGATAAAGCAATTGATGTTTTAGACGAGACAGGAGCTAAAGTCAGGTTAAGGGAAACGAAAGTCCCTGATGAAATTGTAAATCTCGAGGGAGAACTACGGGATGTCAAAGAAGAACTTATTAAAGTAAGAGAAGAAGGTAAATATGAAGTTGCAATTGAGTTACGTGACAGAAGAGACGAAATTGAAAGAAAATTGGACAAAAGTTTGGAAGACTGGGGCAGATACGAAGGTCTTCAGCAAGTTGGAGTTACTGAAGAAGATATAAGAGAAGTTATTTCTCTCTGGACTGGAATTCCTCTTAAACGGCTCAGAGAAGAAGAGACAGAGCGCCTTCTTTCTATGGAAGAAGAAATCAAGAGGAGGCTTGTCGGACAGGATGAAGCTATCAGAGTGGTTTCCAGGGCAATTAGAAGAAGCAGTGCGGGTCTCAGTGATATGAGGCGACCGTTAGGGGCTTTTCTCTTTCTTGGGCCTACAGGGGTAGGGAAGACCGAACTCGCAAAGCAGCTTGCAAAATTCCTTTTTAATACAGAGGAAGCTCTCGTTAGAATTGATATGAGTGAATATATGGAAAGATTTAATGTTTCTAAGTTAATAGGAGCTCCTCCGGGGTATGTTGGATATGACGAAGGAGGTATTCTAACCGAGGCTGTTAGAAGAAGACCATATTCTGTAATACTTTTAGATGAGATAGAAAAATCCCATCCGGATGTTTATAATATTCTACTTCAGGTTTTTGATGAAGGTATGCTTACGGACGCTTATGGTAGAAAAGTCTCCTTTAAAAATACTGTTATCATTATGACATCAAATATAGGAACAAAAGAGATAATGCGTGGGTCACATGTTGGTTTTAAAAAAGCTGATAAGAGTATTAAATATGAAGAGATGAAAGAATATCTTCTTGAGGAAATCAAAGAAAAATTCAATCCGGAGTTTTTAAATAGAATTGATGAAAGTATTGTTTTTCAATCTCTCGATAAGGATATAATGGCTTCAATCGTTGATATATTTTTCGACGAGGTAAGAAAACGAGTTGAGGAAAAAGGTTTTGAGATTTCCTTAACAGGAGAAGCAAAAGAGTTTCTTATTGAGAAGGGTTTTGATCCCGAGTATGGAGCCAGACCTCTAAAGAGAATTATACGAAGGCAATTAGAGGATAAATTAGCAGAAGGGTTCCTAAAAGGGAAGTGGGAAAAGGGAAACAAAATTGTTGTTTCAAGAGAGGACAATGATTTAATTTTCTTCTCATCCCGTTCTGTGGCAGAAGTTCTCTAAAATAGTATGGGAAAGAGTATCTCAATTGTTAACCAGAAAGGTGGTGTAGGTAAGACTACTACTGCCGTAAATCTAGCTGCCGCTCTTGCACTATATGAGCAGCGTTCTCTTATAATTGATATGGATCCACAAGCAAATGCTACAAGTGGCTTGGGTTTTACAGGTGTAACTCCGACTGTATATGATATCCTTGTAAAGGGAAAAAATCCGGAGCGAGTTATAAAAAAAACAAATATCGAGAATCTTGATATTATTCCATCGGATATTTCTCTTGTAGGAGCAGAAGTTGAACTTGTAGATGTTAGAGGAAGGGAAATGCAGCTAAAGCGAAAGATAATGCCTCTTAAAAGATATTATGATTTTATTTTAATTGATTCACCTCCTTCACTTGGGTTGCTTACTGTGAATACTTTGGTGGGTTCCGACTCCGTGTTAATCCCGATTCAGGCGGAATTTTATGCAATGGAGGGTTTAAGTAAATTGCTGAATACTGTCAGGAGTATTCAACGAGAGTTGAATTCCAGACTAACTATAGAAGGGGTACTTCTAACCCTTTTTGATATAAGGTTGAATCTTGCACATGACGTGACAGATGAAGTTTGTAAGTATTTCGGTGATAAAGTGTATGAGGTTATAATTCCGAGGAATGTTAAATTGGCAGAGGCTCCAAGTTATGGGAAACATATTTTTGATTATGATATCAGATCAAAAGGAGCTGAGGTTTATAAGCTACTTGCAGAAGAGGTAATGAGAAGGAATGGTAAGACGGGCACTTGGCAAAGGGTTTAATGCTCTTATCCCTGAGGTAGAAGAAGATAAAGTCCCGGTAGGGGAAATATTCCATTCTCCCTTACAGCCCAGAAAAAAAATCAATGAAGAAGATTTAAAAGATCTGGTAGCTTCAATAAAGCAGAATGGAATTTTGCAGCCTGTTTTACTCAGAAGGGTTGAAGATGGCAGGTGTGAGTTGGTTTATGGACACCGTCGTTTTGAGGCAGCAAAAAAAGCCGGTCTTAAAGAGATTCCCGCAGTTTTTAGAAGACTTTCTGACAGAGAGGTGCTTGAAATTG
The DNA here is from genome assembly GCA_964604245.1 of uncultured bacterium. Taxonomy (GTDB): domain Bacteria; phylum Hydrothermota; class UBA3072; order UBA3072; family UBA3072; genus JAFGHJ01. The sequence goes on from CAZRYJ010000044.1 coordinate 8,484, forward strand.
CCATAATTGAGAATGTACAGAGAGAAGATTTGAATCCCATTGAAGAAGCTAATGCTTATTACAATTTGAACGTAGAGTTTAATCTTACCCAGGAGGAAATAGCCCAGAGTGTCGGAAAAGCCAGAACTACTATAACCAATAAAATGAGATTGCTCTCACTTCCCGAAGAGGTTAAGCAATCTTTATATGACAATAAAATAACAGAGGGTCATGCAAGGGCACTTTTGAGATTTAAAGATAAGAATAAAATTTTAAAGGAATTAGAGAATATAATAAAGGGTGAAAAGACCGTAAGAGAGGCAGAAAGGGCATCCGGATTAAAAAAGAGACGGATAGAAATACCTCTAAAATATAAGGGTTTTCGAGAAGAACTTATGCATTTGTTTAATACTGAAGTAAAGATAAGAACCGGTAAAAAAAAGAATCAGTTAATAATAGAATTTTATTCAGATGAAGATTTAGAAAGAATCTATAATTTGATAAAGAGGAAGATATAAAGTTTTTAGGGTAGGCGATGGGTTTTAAGAAGTATACTATACAGATTATTCCGGAAAACGGCGAAGTTAAAGAAATACATTTGACCAAAAGAATGATTATAGTTTTGGGCATCGCAATTTTTTTGATAATTGGGACAATTCTGTATTTCTCTGTTAATATTGGAAAGTTGGTTGTGGATAAAGCGGAGTATAATTTATTGAAGAATAAAGTTGCTCATCTTGAGAACAGAGGACTGGAAATAGAAAAGTTGAATAATAGGATGAAAAAGTTTTATGATGTTGCCGATAAATTAAATAAGGTTCTCGGTCTTAAAATTTCACTTGAGGAATTTTATAAGGCGGAAGAAGAGAAACTATCTACGGAACCTTATGGAATAAGTGAAGTTGGAACGATGAAAGAAGAGGCGGAGCGTTTACAGGATTTCATACCGAATATGTTGCCTACAATGGAGGGTTGGATAAGCAAAAGGTTTTCCGCGGATCATAAAGCAATAGATATATCTCTAAAGGAAGGAACCTCAATTTATTCTACTATGGAGGGTGCGGTTACTTTTGCAGGAAATAGAGAATATCTTGGAATAACACTAGAAATCAATAATGATGAGGGTTTTGCAATAATTTATGGTCATTTAAGTGAAATTCTGGTTAGAAAGGGTCAGGAGGTCAAAAAAAATCAGCTGATTGCTCTCTCCGGTAATAGCGGAAGGAGCGACGCCCCTCATCTGCACTATGGTTTACAAATGCAAGGTAAATGGGTTAACCCAATTAATTATTTACTTATCAGGAGGTAATTATGCGACAAGACGCAATAATGAATGTTTTTCATAAAGGTTCCACAGTTGACGGTAAAATAAGAATAAACGGATCTATACGAATAGATGGAAAACTAAAAGGAGAAGTTGAGGCGACTGAAGCTGTAATTATAGGTGAAACAGGCATAATTGAAGGAGATATAAAGGCTAAAGAAGCAAATATTTCCGGCAAATGTACTGGTAGTATAGTTGCTGAAAACTGCGTTCTTCTTCATGCTTCTGCGGAAATAAATGGAGATATCAAGTGTAAAAAATTGGTGGTTGATGAGGGTGTGATAATTGATGGGAACATAACTATGAGAGATAAGAGCAGAAATGTCCCGGAAGAAAAAGGAAAAGTATAGAATTCGCCCGGTAGAAATTAAAGTTAACTATCTTGAATTGGTTCCTGCTTCAGTTTTAATAGAGCAGGGTAATACGATTGTTCTTGTTTCTTCTACTCTTAGTGATTCAGTACCACCCTTTCTCAAAGGTTTGGGACAGGGTTGGATAACCGCCCAGTATGGCATGTTACCCAAAAGCTCTAACTCAAGGGTGAATAGAGAAAGGAATGGATTATCCGGCAGAAATTATGAAATTCAGCGTTTGATCGGAAGATCTTTGAGGCAGGCATTTGATTTAAACTCATTTGGGGAGAAGACCATTATTGTGGATTGTGATGTAATTCAGGCAGATGGAGGGACACGGACAGCATCTGTGACGGCTGGAATTGTATCGGTCTATGAACTTTTCCGTCAGATGGTTGCTATGAAAGAAATAAAAAAGATACCCCTGAAACGTTGGGTTGCGGCTGTTTCGGGAGGGGTTGTCAACGGGGAGATATTACTTGATCTTAATTTTGAAGAAGATTCAAGTGCGGATGCGGATATTAATTTTGTAATGGATGAGAATGGGGGTTTAATAGAAGTTCAGGGCACCGCGGAGAGGGGTTCTTTTAGTGATAAAGAACTTGGTGAATTGATTGAGGTCGGTAAAAAGGGAATAAAGGAGCTCATTACTAAACAAAAAGAAGCTCTTGGGGTGTTGTGAGGTTCGAGCTGTTTAAATTTTGATATTTCATTTCCTATGAAATCAAGTCAATTGTCTAAATCTCTTTGGTAAATTCTATGAAAAAAGAAAAAAGCAATGATCCTGGGACTACCAGTACCTGGCGGGAAGAAGTTAGAAGTGAAAATTTAAGACTTGATATGTATTTGTCTAAAACCAGTCTTCCTTTTAGCAGAAGTAAAGTAAAGAAAAAAATAAAAGACAAAGAAATTCTTGTAAACGGCGAACCTTCCAAACCGTCTTACAATGTTAAAAAAGGAGACATAATACAAGCTGTATATAAGGCACGTCCGCCCTTTGAGATAAAACCTCAAAAAATACCAATTTCTATTATATATGAAGATCAAGATATAATTGTTTTGAATAAACAAAAAGGGATAGTCGTACATCCGGCGAAAGGAAACTCCGATGGTACATTAGTTAATGCGCTTCTGTATCATTGTTCCGATCTCTCCGAGGGTTCTGCACTGGATAGACCCGGTGTTATACATAGACTTGATGAAGACACAACAGGAGTTATAGTATTTGCTAAAAGTGAGAGAGTGCATTCGAAGATTGCAACCCAATTTCAAAAAAGGGAAGTCGAAAAAATATATCTGGCTGTAGTATGGGGGACGCCTCCGATGAAAGAAGGCAAGATAAATTCTCCTATAGGCAGAAGTTTCTTCGATAGAAAGTTAATGTCGGTTACTCCGCTCAATTCCAGAGATTCTATCACCCACTTTAAAGTTCTTCATTCGTATGGTTTTGCATCTATTCTTAAAGTTTTACTTGAGACTGGAAGGACTCATCAAATAAGAGTTCACCTTTCTCATTTTGGTTATCCTGTAATTGGTGACGGGGATTATGGAGGAAGAGATAAAAAAATTTTAAGGAGAATAGGCCTTGACTATGCCGATGCTTTTGATAAGATAATGGGAATTATAGATAGACAGGCTCTTCACGCTGCGTCGATT
>CAZRYJ010000044.1:11895-14566 GCA_964604245.1 uncultured bacterium
GGGGGGCACTACGGGTCTTATTACTTATATGAGAACAGATTCTTTTAGACTTTCTAAAGACGCAGAAGAAAGTATGCGAAAGTTCATTAAAGATAACTACGGAAATGATTATCTGCCGGCAAAGCCCAATGTTTATAAATCAAGGAAAGGAGCTCAGGAAGCTCATGAGGCAATTAGACCGACAGATATAAATATAACACCGGAATCTATTAAAGAGCATCTAAAGCCTGAAGAATATAAGCTTTATAAACTTATATGGGAGAGGGCGATTGCCAGCCAAATTGAATGCGCGGTTTTCGATTCTCGAAAGGTAGTCGTAGAAGCATCTTCTTATGAATTCAGAGGTTCTTCGAGGAATTTGAAGTTCGATGGATTTTATAAAGTTCTTGCTCCTCCAAAAGAGCAAAACACTATACCTTTAATGGAATTAGGTGATCCGGTGGAACTAAAAAAACTTGATGAAGAAAAGAAGACAACTGAGCCTCCTGCCAGGTATTCCGAGGCTACAATGGTAAGGGAAATGGAAAAGCGGGGTATAGGGCGACCCAGTACTTATTCTCCCACCATATCGACTCTTTTAATAAGGACTTACATAAAAAAGATAAAGGGATTTCTTGTGCCTCAGGAAATCGGTAAAATTGTAAACAAAGTTTTGGTTTCGAATTTTGGTTCTACAATAATAAATTGTGATTTTACCTCTTCTTTGGAAGAAACACTGGATAAAATAGAGGAAGGTAAAGAAGATTGGAAAAAATCTATTGAAGAATTCTATGATTCTTTCAAAAATGATCTTGATGCAGTTGAGAAGAAAATTCCTGAGATTAGAGACAGTATAAGCGAAAAAACCGATAAAAAGTGCCCGAAATGCGGAAAAAATCTAATAGTTAAATGGGGGCGTTACGGCAAGTTTCTTGCGTGTCCGGGTTATCCTGAAGATTGCGAAGGTTATACTGAACCTCATTCTGATGACATTCTCGATGAGAAATGCCCGAAATGCGGGGGAAAGGCAATCCTGAGGCAGGGAAGGTTCGGAAGATTTAAAGCCTGTGCAAATTATCCTGATTGTGACTGGAGCGCTGCGGTTTCTACGGGCGTTAAATGTCCTAAGTGTGGTAAGGGTGAATTTATTGAAAGGAAGTCTAAAAAGGGAAGGATTTTTTATCCCTGTTCGGTTGAGGATTGTGATAATGTTTTGTGGGACAAACCTGTAGGGGAGGAATGTCCCAAATGCGGTGCTCCCTTTATGGTGGAGAAGATGAACGCAAGACAAAATTATATTTACTGTCTTGAGTGTAAACATAAAGAAATGTGAGTCTGCCGAAGGCAGACGTATATTCTTCGAATATAAGTTGAGTAGTTAAGTCGTTGAGTGGAAAAAACAACAAATATAAAATCCTGTTAATCTGCGTTTATCTGCGTCCAAATCTTAGGGTTTGGGATTTGGGGATTGGGATTTAGTAAAATAAAAGAATAAGGGGGAGATTGGGTAATCTCGTGAAAATCTGTGGAATCTGTGGTTTCCCTTCTTTTGTAATAAATATTTGACAAATGCAAAATTTTTGCCTTCTGCGAAAAAAAGTTGCACTTTGCAAAACACCCTCAATTCTATCTTATTGTAAATCAATGGCTTAAATTCTGGAACGGTACTTGCATATAGTATAGATAGTTCTTTGATAATTTAGCGAACGTTGAAAGGTGGTCAAAAAAAACGTTTTAAACCTTAAAGGAGGTTTATCATGCGTAAACTTTTATATGTAATGTTATTAGTCATACCAGTTCTTATTTTTGCGAGTGTTGGTATCGGTTCGGCAGCAGAGCCGGCGATATTTAATTTTATCATACCCCAGGTTGTAGGTGTCGAGATTGGTACCGATCCTGTGCAATGGGATTTTGGAAATATGCCTGGTTTTCCACCTGATCCTTTTTCTTTTCCTGCGTACTATGAGCCTACCACTCCACCTAATCGTCCACACCAGACAATTGATTATCTGGTCTGGGGTTTTGGTGGTGCAGATTGGGAGCTTATGGTTGAAGGGAATGGAGATCCTGCGCCTGCCTGCGGAATTCCTCTTGGCGATATTGAGTATCTCGAGGACGATGGTGTAGGAGGCGAACTGACTGCATGGGTTCCTTTCACTACCTCTGGTGTAGCAGTTAAGTCTGGAAACGCAAACACAGGTGGTTGGGCGAAAATGTATCAAGATTACCAAGTGAATATTACTGGGGATGAAATTCTTACTGGAGGATCGACCTGCACAATAACCTACACCATCCAGAGTTTATAAAATGAGAACCACTTAGAACTGACGTTCGGCTAAGGAGAAAGGGGTGCCAATGAGGCGCCCCTTCTCTTTTTGTGTAATAACTTGACAATGAGATGTTTTATTTCTATATTATAAATTAAAAAGGAGGTTTAAAATGGTGTGGTTTTTATTTCTTTTAATTCCAGGTCAGCATGCCTCCGTAGAGGTCGGTTTCGTCAATCAGGAAGTTCTTTCTATAGATGTCAGGGCAAAGAGAATAGAGATTGGATTTCTTGATGCAGATTCTTCCCCTATAGAAATTCCGGGAGTTATTCAGGGTAATATACATGCGAATACCGAATGGGTTTTACTTTGTTCGGCACAAGGAGATTTTTTGTCTAACATGGGAAGCATGATTCCTATTGGGC
>CAZRYJ010000045.1:0-9022 GCA_964604245.1 uncultured bacterium
TATATCCTCCTACAGAAAAACAATTTTTTTCTTCTCAAAACCTTCATCTTTTCGGCCCTCATCCCCTGCCTTCACTCTCTTCGCTTCTTCCGGAGAAATCTCTACAGAAACTTTCTCTACTTTTTCTTCTACCGGCACCATTCCAAGAAGCTGTTTAATATCTTTAAAATCCGGATTAATCGCGTATATTTCTTTCAGAACATTTTCTCCTATTTTCGACTTTCCCGAATCTCTTAAAGATTCGAATATAGAGTATAATTCTTCTAACTTCTCTTCTTCTCCTAATTCTCTCGCAAGTTCGAGAGATTCTCCAAAAGAACCTTTCTCTCTTAGCAACGCAACCAGCAATCTCTTGGAATTATGAGAACCATCCAGCTCTAAAATCCTTCTATAGTTAACTTCTGCTTCGGAAAACAAATTCTCTCCATGAAATCCCTTACCAAGGGCATATCGCAAATCTACTTCATACTCAGGAGATTTCGTGACAAAAGCTTTTAACTTTGGAAGGATTTCATCTTTCGTATCTTCAAGTACGAGAGTATTTACATTGGCATCTGTCGGATAATTTTCCTTCAGGGTTTTTAAAACTCGCTGTGCAGTCTCTTTGTTCCCAAGAAGGGAATAATACTCAAAAGCCTTTATATAATTATCTTTTGCCTCTTCAGGAGAACCTATCTCCCAGAGCAACTCTCCCATCTCGAGGAAAGAGTCCGCATCGAACTCACCATCTATTTCAAGTTCTCCAGGATAAACTATATTTCTTATTTCTTCAGGAAGTTCTTTTGAAATAGCTATAAGATCCCCTTTACTTCCTCCTTTTTCAAGAAACTCTTCTATATGCTTTTTTACCTCTCTCTGAAACCCTAAACCTGAATATCCAACTATAATTTTAAGAAGTTCTTCTAAATTCTTGTTTTCCTTATAACTCTTTACTGCCTTAACTATCACGTTAACGTTTTCTTCTCTCAAAAAAAACCTCCAGTTTTCTATAGAAATTCTTTATTTATTAAAATAAACAATTTACGAGAAAAAGTCAAGTGTTATGATGTTTTGCAACCACAAGATTACACAGATTATCACAAGATTCTTTGTTTATTGTTTTTTTACACGAAACTTTAAACTCAAACTCGAAACTTCAAGAAGCCACGGATTAACACGGATGAACACAGATAAAAAAATTTTTGTAGTTTAAAAAAAATATAACTATAATATGGGGTGGGGTTGAGAAATCCGTGTGTATCTGTGCAAATCTGTGGCCAATAAAAATATTATTTTGTTTTCTAATTTTCAATATTTAATTTCCCATGAAAATGCAACTATAGTACTTCACAATTCAATTAAGCAATTATCTCACAAAAATTACTATAAACAATAGAATAAGCGAATAACCCATAAAGTAGTAATCCTTCGAAGACAAACGAAATTCATTGATGGTTGTTCTTTTTTCTCCTACTTGATACGCTTTAGCGTGTAGACCCACCGCTAATTGCTCAGCTCTTCTGATAGAAGAATGTACAACAGGAAAAACTAAAGAAAAGAGATCCCTGCCCATTCTAATATAGCCGCACCTCGCCTTATAAGCCATTATAGCCCTTTTCCCTTCTTTGAACATAAAAGGAATAAAACGAAAAACAAAAATCATAATCATAGGAATTTCTCTTAAAGTTTCAGACTTAAAACGAAAAAAAACCCCAGATAAACTATCAGCAAGATCAATAGGGGAAGTCGTAAAACCAAAAAGCATAGCACTCAAAACAAGCAAAAAAATCCGCATAGAATAGAAAAATCCTTTGTGAAAACCTTCTAAAGTCCCATTTAATCCTCCCAATTGGAATAATATTTCTCCGGGAGTCAGAAAGAAATGCAAAAGAAAAGTCAATAAAAACAATATCAAAAATGGAGTGAAACCCCTAAATATTTTCCCGGACGGCAGTTTAGAGAATAAAAAAGGTAATATAACCACTAAAGAGAGTAAAGCATACGCAGCAGAACTTTTGATAAATAAAACTGATATAAAACACGTAAAAACAAACAATAACTTCGTTCTTGGATCAAGAGAATGAATTAAAGAGTCTCTGGGATAAAAAGCAAGATTCACTTATTATAAAGTATACTCTTTATTAAACCTAAAAAAAGCGGAGCAGGATTTTCAAGACGAGCTTTAAACTCCGGATGAGCCTGTGTAGCGACAAAAAACGGATGATCGTTTAATTCCATAAACTCCATAAGCGGTTCGCCTTCGGGAGGCTTATGAAAACCACTAAAGACAACTCCCGCCTTTTCGAAATCTTTTATATATTCAGGATTAACCTCATATCTGTGTCGGTGACGTTCAAGAATTGCCGGTTCTCTTTTATCCAAAACGCCCAATCTAAAATCTTCCTTTATTTCTTTTAATCTTTTCTCATCAGTTTTCAATCTTCCCGTCTTTTCATACCATTCGAAGACTTTTGTTTTCCTTTTTAACTGCGCGGCATAAGCTCCTAACCTCATGGTCCCACCGATTTTTTTCTCCTCAAGAAGTTCTTCCTGTTTACCGTAAAAATTTATCACTTTATACGGAGTATTGGGATCCGCCTCTATAGTATTAGCATCTACAAGATTCATAACATTTCTTGCATACTCAACAAGAGCAAGCTGCATACCAAGACACAAACCAAGAAAAGGAATTTTATTTTCTCTTGCATAACGGATACTCTCAATTTTACCTTCAAAGCCTTCTTCGCCAAAACCACCGGGAACGATTATCCCGTCAACGCCGGCAAGGCATCCGGTTCCTTCTCTTTCAATATCTTTGGAATCAATCCACTTGATATTTACTCCTACTTTATCTCCTGCTCCAGCATCTATTAATGCTCTGGATACGGAAATATAAGCATCTTTCAAGGAGAACTTACCTATATCGAGATATTTACAAACCATTGCCACATTTATACTTGCTTTAGGATTCATTATTCCATCTAACAACTCAATCCATCTGCTCCAATCGGGTTTTCTCTTGGCAGAAAGTTTCAGCTTATCAAGCAATTTTCTTCCCAGGTTCTCCTTTTCGAAATTTACTGGAACCTCATATATACAATCAGTGTCAGGGGCAGAAATCACGTAATCAGCCTCAATATTGGCATATGTTTCAATCTTGCCTTTCCTCACAGGATCGAGAGAAGTCTTGGCACGGCAAAGTATAATATCGGGAAATATTCCATGTTCCGAAAGCTGTCTTATTGCCTGCTGAGTTGGTTTCGTCTTCATCTCATCAATATGGGAGGGAATTGGAAGATAAGAAAGCATAACAATAGCCACATTTTCCTTTCCCTCCATTCTCATAAGACTCCTTACCGCGAAAAGGTAAGGCATGTTCTCATAGTCTCCTATTGTCCCTCCAATTTCGACAACAGCCACATCAGAACCCTCTGAAGTTTTCTTTATCCTTCTTATTATTTCCTCAGGAATATGCGGAATAAACTGAACTGTCCTCCCTAAATATTTGCCGGCTCGCTCCCTGTCTATTACACTCTTATAAACTTGACCTGTAGTAATATTGTTTTCCTTTGGAATATCCTTGGAAAGGAATCTCTCATAATTGCCGAGATCCTGATCTATTTCACCACCATCATCGGTCACCCATACCTCACCGTGCTCAGTTGGCCTTAAAGTTCCGGCATCGTAGTTTATATATGGATCAATCTTAATAGCAGTAGTTGAATATCCATAATTCTCCATTATTTTACCTATGGAAGACGTAGCAATGCCTTTACCAATACCGCTTAATACTCCACCTACAACTATTATATATTTGGAAGCCATTTTAAGAGTTTCTCTTATACATAAAACAGTTACTCTTCTTCCTTCTCTTCTTCAACCTTTGATTCCTCTTCCTCTTCTACCTCAGGCTCTATTTCTTCTTCGACTTCTTCCTCGATCTTTTCGTCTTCAACTTCCTCTTCTTCTTCGACTTCTACTTTTTCCTCTTCGGGTTTAACCTCTTCCTCTTCTACCTCAGGCTCCACTTCTTCTCCGGCTTCGAGTTCTTCTTCAACATCGGATATTTCCTCTTCGGGTTTAACCTCTTCCTCTTCTACCTCAGGCTCCACTTCTTCTTCGGCTTCGAGTTCTTCTTCAACATCGGATATTTCCTCTTCGGATACTGATTCTTCTTCTATATCAATTTCTTCTTCAATCTCGAGATCCTCTCCCATTTCATCTGCGATTTCTTCCGGAATGATTTCTTCCGCTATTATCATTTCCTCAACCTCTCCGCGCTCTTCTTTCCCCTTTTTTGATTCTTCGAATTTTACCTCCTGTTCCTTTTGATATTCGCGTTCCGAAAGTACCACATTTCTTCTATCTACATCAATCTCAATAACCTTTAACTTCAATTTATCTCCCAACGAATAACCTTCTTCCGGCTTTTTGATATTTTTCTTAGTAAGATGAGAAAATGGAACAAAGCCCTTCAGTCCTTTACCAAGAGAAACAATTACCCCTCTGGGAAGCATTTCGAAGATAGTACCAATAATATTACTGTCTACAGGATACTTTTTGGCAAAAATCCTCAAAGGATCATCTTTAAGCTGTTTTAAGCCAAGAGAAATACGTCTATCTCCCACATCAACTGATAACACTTCGCATTTGATGGTCTTGCCTTTATCAAGTACATCGCGTGGATGGTTAATCCGCTGAGTCCAGGATATATCAGATATATGAAGTAGTCCTTCAACCCCTTCCTCTAACTGAATGAAAGCCCCAAAAGAAGTGAGATTAACGACTTTACCTTTAACTACAGAACCTTCAGGATACTTTGTCGCTACATCTTCCCATGGATCGGGAACTGCCTGGCGCAATCCTAATGAAATTTTACGGGCTTTTTCATCCGCTTCCAAAACTATAGCTTCCACTTCTTGACCAACTTTCATAACTTCAGACGGGTGTTTTATATGCTTAGTCCATGACATTTCGGAAATATGTATAAGTCCCTCAATTCCCGATTCAAGCTCAACAAAAGCACCATAATCAGTAAGAGAAACGACTTTCCCTGTAACCTGATTACCAATCTGATAACGGTCCATTACATTCTTCCATGGATCCGGTTTTAGCTGTTTCAATCCTAAAGACACTCTCTTAGAATTTTCATCCACATCTTTCACTATAACTTTAATAGTATCACCTATGGAAAGCATTTCGGAAGGATGATTTATCCTCCTCCAGGACATATCCGTTATATGTAGAAGACCATCTATACCATCCAATTCTATAAAAGCCCCAAACTCGGTGATATTCTTAACGGTTCCTTCTACTATCTGTCCTTCTTCTATTTCTTCTAAGAACTCTTTAACTCTGGCTTCCTGTTTCTCACTCAGAAGAACTCTTCTGGATACCACTATATTCCTTCGTTTAAAGTTTACTTTTATTATCCTGACATCGAATTTATCACCGACATCGACATCTAACTCCTTCGCAGGCTTTAAATCGATTTGAGATCCGGGAAGAAAGGCTTCTGTTCCAAAAACCTTTACCATAAGTCCACCCTTAACTCTTCGCATAACCTCACATTCCACAGGAGTATCTTCCTTGTGTGCTTCCTTCACTTGATCCCAAACTTTGATAAAATCCGCCTTCTTCTTTGAAATAGTGGCAAGGCCCTGGCTGCCGCCTATATCATCAAGATACACATCAACAATGTCTCCGACAGAAAAATTAGAAACCGAATCAAAACCCTCGATAGGGATAACACCTTCGGACTTTAACCCAACATTAACTAAAACTTCATTGTCGGTAATCTTAACTATTCTTCCCTCAACCAATCCGATTCCCGGAAATTCATTCTCAAGATATTGATCAAGCAGATTGCTCGCTTCATCCTCACTTATAGGTTCAATTATTGAATTTAACTCTTCGTTCATGTAGTATTTCCTCCTTATCTATATCGATATCTACATAATTTGCATTAATTTTTTTAAGTTTGTTTATTACTTCTTTAATAATCCAATCAGGGGTTGAAGCTCCTGATGCTACACTTACCCTGTCAACATCGGTAAACCATTTATTTTTTATCTCTTTTGCTTCTTCTATATGATATGTAAGACAACCTTCTTCTCTTGAAATCCCGGCAAGCCTTGAAGTATTCGCACTCTTTTTTCCTCCGACTATTATCATAATATCAGACTTTTCAGCAAGTTTCTTAACTTCCTTTTGCCTTTTGCTTGTAACATCACAAATTGTATTAAAAACCTTAATTTCCAGAACCTTAGGCAAAAGATAATCGACAACTTTCCGGAGAGTATCCTGCGATTGAGTTGTTTGCACTACCAATCCAACTTTACTGTCTGTTATTTTTAAACCTTCAACACAATCGATTACGCGAACTTTCCCTCCAGTTCCCCCAACAATACTAACCACTTCAGGGTGTTCCTTTTCGCCTATAACATAAGTTTCGTACCCTTCTAAAACAAGCTGTTTGGCTCTTTCCTGTGCTTTCTTTACAAGTGGACAAGTTGCATCTACTTCTTTAAGCTTCTTCTCCCTTATCTTCTTTAAAATCTTCGGGTGAACACCATGTGATCGAATAATAACATATCCGGAATCAACCTCGGAAAGATCCTCAGCAGCAACAATACCTTCTTTCTCCAATTTTTCCACCACCTGAGGATTATGAATTATATGACCAAGAGTCCAGACTTTTTCTTCTGTCTCTCGTCTAACTTGGTGCGCAATTCTTATCGCTCTTTTCACACCAAAGCAAAAACCCATATTTCTCGCAAGTTTGATTTCCATCAAGATAAACCTTTTATTTCTTCCATAATTTTTTCTGTCAATTTTATAGCATTCTCCACTGTGGGTCGTTCATACTCAGGGTAAATAGGACTACCAAATTTTACAGAAAGCGGAGTCTGACGCAAGAAATGTTTTAGCATTGATTCGTGAGTTCCCGTAATTAAAACCGGAATCACCGGTGCTTTTGCCTTAATAGAAAGATATCCGACTCCCGGCTGGCCGGGAAGAAATTCATTCGTTTTTGATCTGCTTCCCTCAGGGAACATTATTATAGCTTTATTTTCCTTCAAGAGATTAACAAAAGTTCTCATAGATTTGATCCCCGGATTCTCCGTATTAACCGGTATAGCACATACACTCCTTAAAACCCAGGAAACAGCTTTATTAATAAAAAGCTCTTTCTTAGCCAGAAAAGTAATAAACCGGAAACCAATACAAGATCCTACAAGAGGAGGGTCATAATTCGAACGATGATTCGAAGCAATAATAACTCCTCCATTAGCTGGGACATTATTAACCCCCTCTATTTTAAGGCCAAAGATTCTGTAAAACCTAGAAAAGAAAAAATGACCTATATTATAGGGAATCGACGCCTTCATTAAGCTTTTTTATTTCGGAGATCACAATATCCACCTGCTCATCAATACTCAGCGAACTTGTATCAAGTAAATACGCGTCAGCAGATTTTTTAAGTGGGCTTTCCTTCCTTGTCGAATCATGATAGTCTCTTCTTTTTAGCTCTTTTTTCACTTCTTCCAGATCACCCTTGCTGTCCTGTTGATTTCTTCTTGTTGCTCTAATACTTATGTCCGCGTCCATGTAAAACTTTAGATCCGCATCCGGGAAAACAACAGTCCCAATATCTCTGCCTTCAACTATCGCATTATTGTCATCAACTATCTTTCTTTGAATACTTACCAAGTATCTTCGCACTTCTTTTGTCTTGGAAACAGGAGTAACAGCTTTATTGACTTCATCAGTACGTAATTTATCACTTGCATCTTCACCATTAACAATCGTTCTCTGCTCACCGTCTATCTTTTTAATTTCTATATTCAATTCATCCAAAATCTGGGTAACCTTACCTTTATCATTGGGATCTATACCTCGTCCTAAAACGAAATAAGCTACCGCTCTATAAGTTGCTCCAGTATCAAGGTATAACCAACCCAGTAGCTCTGAAACTCTTCTCGCTGTCGTTGTCTTGCCCGAACCTGAAGTTCCATCGATTGCGACTACAAATCCCATAAAACATTATACTACTATATAAAAAAAATTCAAGGTGTCAAGTAAAATTACTGTGAAAATTAAATATCAAAATGTAAAAATACAAATCAAAGTTCAAAAATCGAAAAACCCAACCTCCCCTGAATACTAATTGAACCATAAAGAACACAAAGATATTAGGCTATACGCTAACCGCCATCCGCTTTCCGCTAAAAATTTTTTTTAAAAAAAGAGGGGTGCAGGGTTCAAAGCGGTTAGCCGTAGGCGGTAAGCCGGGCGCGGTTTTTATCCTTGACTTTGCAAGTGGTATTACATAAAATAGAAAAGACTGAAAGGAGGTCCAATGAGTTTAATGTCGATTCTTGCTAAAGGTGGGTGGACGATGATTTTTGTGGGTATTGCTTTATTTGTAGGTCTTTACTTTGCTATAGATCGTTTTATATATTACCGGAGAAGTCAGACTCCCACAGATGATTTATTGAAAAGAGTTTCCGCCTGGTTAAAAGAAAGAAGTCCTGAAGAAGCGCTTAGAGAAATACACGGTCACGACACCCCTGTCACAAGAGTAATGGCTAAGGGGATCATCTCCGGGAAAAAAGAAGCCATGAATGCAAGCGCTGCTGCCGAATTAAAAAACCTGGAAAACGGTCTAGGGATTGTAGCCTCTATGGGCTCTATCGCACCAATGCTTGGCTTTTTCGGTACCGTTCTTGGTATGATAAAAGCTTTCATGCAGATAGAAGTACTCGGCGGGGGAGTTAACCCTTCCCGTCTCGCAGGCGGAATATGGGAAGCGCTTGTAACTACCGCTGCAGGTCTGGCAGTCGGTATTCTTTTTCTTCTGATATATAACGCTCTTTCCGATAGAATGAGCGGAATCCTCAGGGATATTAACAGGGTAAATTCCGAAATATCTTCATTTATGGAGTAATTAAGATGGAGCTGGAATCGAGATTTAAACGTAAAAGCACCTTTCCGGTAATTTCTATGGCAGACATTGTTTTGCTTCTTTTGATTTTTTTTC
>CAZRYJ010000045.1:9122-14455 GCA_964604245.1 uncultured bacterium
ACCTTTCCGGTAATTTCTATGGCAGACATTGTTTTGCTTCTTTTGATTTTTTTTCTGCTTACCTCGACATATCTTATTCAGCCGGGAATAAAGGTCCATCTGCCAAGAACAGCTACAAAGGAAGCCGTAACACAGGAAAAAATAACTATAACAATAACAAAAAGCGGAGCTGTTTACCTTGAAGACAAGCCCGTTCAAATCGCAAATTTTCCTTATCTTCTTAAGGACGCTGCCGAGAAAGTTATATTAATAAAAGCAGATAGAGATGTTACAATAGATATGACAGTAAGAGTGATGGAAACACTTAGAAAAAGTGGTGCAGGTAAATTCGTAATAGCTACTACACCAGGAATAGAGTGAATACAAAAACAATATCTCTTATATCAACAGTAATTATATACTTTTTTCTGATTCTATTCTTCTCTATTGTTTCTATTAACTTAAAAAATACTGAAGAAGAATTTTTAACCCTTGGTTTTGAGATAATAGAAGATATAGAAGAGATGGGAGCGCTTGGGAAAATTGGAGGGACTAAAGATATTTTTTCGCACTCAGGCGACATCCCCCTCCATACAGGAAAAATCAAAAGAAGTTTAAGTCCTCTTCCTAAACCGCCTTATGAAGGAGGAGAAATAGAAAATGGCGAAAGAAAAGGCTATAGATTAGCCGGAGAACTATCAAAAAGAAAAATAATACATTTTAAAAAACCGGAATATCCCGAAAATGAAAGCGAAAACACCCAGGTGCAACTGGAAATCGAAGCCAATCCGGACGGAACGATAAAATCCGTTACTATCGTAAAAACAGGAGGGCTCTCTTTCGATAGGAACGCTACCGAAGCCGTAAGAGAGTGGAGATTCCAGCCTTTGGCGCCCAACGTTAAACAAACAATTCAAAGTGGTATTGTAACAATATATTTTGAAGTAAGATGATTTTTCTACTTATATCTCTTTCACTGCAGCAAGCTATCGACCCATTTGGTAAAAATATTTCAGGGCAAAACCAGTGCACTTTATCAGGTAAATCTATACATATTGCGGTTCAGGCTACAGAGGAAGGCAAACCCGTAGCTGATAAATGGATTAAATTCATCCCGCATAACGGAAAAGTTTCCTGCGATTCTGTAAGAACCGACAATGCCGGATTCGCCAGCCTTGAGTTTATACCTAACACGGGTGGTTGGATAGAAGCGAAAGCAGAAGACCAAACTATAGAAATTTATCCTTCGGTTTTTCCAAAACAAAGTCTCATTCAATTTATACTCTCAGTAATAATTGGGATAATTCTTATCCTGATGGGACTTGATCACCTGAATAAAGGTTTCTCTCGATTGAGCGGGGAGAAAATAAGACAAATGCTCTGGAGAATGACAAAACATCCGATCCTTGCTTATCTTTCAGGAATACTTGTTGCTATACTTCTTGAATCGAGTACCTTAACCGGATTAATGTTACTTGGCCTTCTCGAATCTTCTCTCATTAAACTTTCTACTTCACTTATCATACTTTCGGGAGCAGCTCTTGGCTCCACTTTTACCGTACAGATAATAGCTACCGATATTATCCAGTTCAGTCCAATTATTGTTCTAATTGGGTTTGTTCTCTGGCAATCAAAATCAAGATTGAGTTATATCGGAAGAATTATACTGGGATTCGGATTGATATTTTTCTCCATCTGGTTAATAAGAGATAATATTAAACCGCTAAAAGACATATTTGCTCTTGATATTAATCCTATACTGCTATTTTTCTCATCGATAATTTTAACTTTCCTTTTTCATTCCAGTGCCGCCACTCTTGGATTAATGATAGCTTTTGCCGGTACCCTGAATTTTTCGTCGATTATACCTATTGTACTTGGAGTAAACATAGGGACATCATTCACAATATTACTTGGTTCCACACGTTTTTCTTCATCTTCAGGTAAAGCAATGGGAGTTGGATATGTGATACTAAAAACACTTTTTGTAATATTATCTTTGTATCTGTTTTTCTTACCCGGAAGTTCAGTCCCCGGTCCAAGAGAAATTGCCAACCTTCATACTCTTGTAAATAGCTGGGGATTCATCTTGATTCCTTTTTGTTTCCCCCTTGCAAATTTTTTAAGGAAAATATACGGAGAAAAAAAATCCAAACTAAAACTTGATCCCCTCTTCCTGTCCTCTTCCACTGTTGCCATATCGAAAGCTTACGATGTGATCCGCGAATCTATGGAAGTCGTAAGAATTATGCTCAAGGATACTCTGGAAGTATTCAAACATAATAATGATGCTCTAAGAAAACTTATAATTTCAAAAGATAATATTGTAGATAAAAATCAGGAAGAATTGATTGCATATACATCTAAACTCCTTGGCAAGGAATTATCGGACCGGGAAAGTAATAAATGTGTTACAATACTAAAAATTGCAAATGAAATAGAACATATAGGGGACTTGATAAGTAAAAGTGTCATGAATTACGCGGAAAAGAAAATAAAACAATCCTATTTTTTCTCTAAAGAAGGATTTGATGAAATAAAAAAATATCATGAAACCGTTTTTTTAAATATCAAAGAAGTAGAAGCTGCTCTCTGCACAATGGACAAGGATATTGCAGGTGATCTGCTTAGAAGTCCGGAGAAAACGGAGAAGAAATTAAAGAATTTCAGAGAAAACCACATTAATCGTTTAAAAGAAGGTAAACGCGAAAGTATCGACACAAGCGCAATACATCTTGATCTCTTGAATGATTTTGACAGGATAAATTTTCACGCATATAATATTGCAAAAGCCATAATAGGGGAATTATGATTTTGGAAAGTCATCTTGTATCTTGCGAAGAATTTGAAGGACCTCTTGATCTTTTATTGTATTTAGTCAGGAAACAGGAAGTAGCCGTGCGAGATATTTCTCTTTCTCGAATTACAAGAGAGTACTTGTTATTTGTAAAGGATCTCGAAGAAATTGACTTCGACGGAGCAGGAGAATTCATAAGGTATGCTGCCACTCTTCTCGCTATAAAGGCAAAAGACATATCTCAAGAGGAAGGGTTAGAGGAAGGCGTAGAAGACTTTGAAACAAAAGAATCACTTATTGAGATGCTGACCAAATACAAAAAATACAAAGGCATGGGTATCTATCTGGGGAAAAAATTATATCTCACAAACAGAATGTTCCAACGACCCGACAGAGATATTGAAAAAGAAATCCATATTTCAATTAATGGACTGAAATTTCTACTTGAGGAAATAAAAAAGAAGGACCCTTTTAATCCCCCTACAACAATTTTATTTCATATAGATCATCTCATCGACAACCTAATGAAAAACCTTAAAAAACTCGGAAAGTTTGTTTTTTCCAAGATTGTTGCCGGCGCCGAAAGCAAGGAAAAAATCGGGCTTTTCTTTGCTCTTCTTGAGATAGTGAGAAGAGGTAAGGCAAAGGTTTTCCAGGAAAAACCTTTCGATGAGATATTCGTAGAAAAAAAGTGAATATTAAATATAAAACTTTATCAAAAGGCACAAAGAATTTTCTAAAAAAAAGAGGAGTAACAAGTGAGAAAACACTTGAAAGATTCCTTGACCCTACCTATAAAAATCTACACCCGGTGGATGATACCCTTAAAGAAGGAGTCGAAAAAATCCGGAATTTTATGAAAAAAGGTAAAAAAATTCTCATCTGGGGAGACGAAGACGTAGACGGTATAACTTCTACTTTGATAATAAAATCATTGTTTAAAGAAGTATTTGGAGTAAAAGTCCAACACTACATCCCTAACAGGCGAAAAGAAGGATACGGTCTTTCCCGAGAGGGAATTGACAAAGCATATAAAAAGGGTATCGATTTAATCATAACTGTGGATTCGGGAACAAGCAGTTACGATGAAGTAGAATATTTAAAGAAAAAAGGTATGGATGTAATTATAACAGATCACCACGAATTAAAAGACAAATTGCCTGAGGCACCAATACTAAATCCAAAGCTACACTCTTTCGGCTATAAATATCTCTGTGGAGCAGGTGTTGCTTTTAAGTTTGCAGATTGTATGTTCTCTTACTATCTTGGTAAAGCTTCTGAGGAATGGACGAAAACTTTGCCCGAAATACCAATATATACATTTATAGGAACAATTCTCGATAAGGTCCCACTTCTCGATGAAAATAGAATAATATATTGCGAAGGTCTAAAGTTCTTAAAAGAATCTACGAAAGCCCCCTTTTCTTTCCTCTGCAAGAAAAAAGATATCTTGAAAGCTCTAACACCTCTTGCTTCCGGAAAAGATCATCTGACATGGGAGTTTTTCTCTGCCAAGACTACAGATGAAGCTACGAGGATTTATGGTATGTTAAAGGCTAAACATCGGGATTGGAATAGGAATGCACGAGGACAATTTTCTACTATAAAAAGTGAGTTAAACAAAGGAAGTCTAGTAATATTTAAAAGTAACCTTGATTATAAAGTTGCAAGCAGTGTGGCAAGCAGAGCGAAAGATTACACCGGGTTTCCGGTTTTTATCACTTATTCACTAGAGTCTAAAATACGCGGAGATGGCAGAGGCCCGGAGGGTTTCGATCTCCTTTTGGCACTTGATAAGGTAAAAGATTTATTGATAGATTATGGCGGACACAAATGCGCATGCGGCTTCATACTTAAAAAAGACAAATTAGAGGAATTTAAAAAAAGAACGGAAATACTCTTCCGAAAATACAAAGCAAAGAAACCATTCGATGCAAAATTAAAACTGAGTGAAATAACGCAAGATTTGAAAAACTTGATAAAACAAATAGAACCCTTTGGTAACGGCAATCCTCCACCAGTTTTTTTGATTGATAACCTGAATTACGAGAAAAAAGGTAAGAAGTACTTCCTTTCTAATGGAAAATCAAAATTGCAGCTTGACGAAGTGAGAGAAATGCCCCCACCATCCAAAAAGGTTAATGCTTATTTAGAAATCAAAGGCGAAAAAATGATATTAAAGAGATGGGAATGGACAAAAGAATAAAATTTGACAAAAATCTTCTTATTCTTCTTGCCTTGCTATTAGTAGCAGGCGCTTTTCTCCAGTATACAGCCAACTATCCGGGAGACCAGACGTTTTTTAGAAATCATTTAATATGGATAGGAATATCTCTTCTTTTCGGTTTTCTAATTCTTTTTTATCCCCTTAACGGATTAAAAGATATCGCTTTAATTCTATACATAATAGGAATAATTTTTCTTATCGTTGTCCCTTTCTTACCTAAAAGCGATGGGCGATGGATTAAAATAGGGTTTTTCCAATTCCAACCCTCTGAAGTGGTAAAACTATTCTTTATAATATTTATGGCAAAAATCCTCTCAAAGATTGAAAACA
>CAZRYJ010000046.1:0-14161 GCA_964604245.1 uncultured bacterium
CCACTACCGTTGATGTAGGAGAGAGACCTGGGGCGATAAGCGTAAACCCCAACACAAACAAGATATATGTGGCAAATCGTGACAGTGATAATGTAACGATAATAGACGGAACAGACAATTCAACTGTTACTGTTTCCGCCGGAAATTCACCTTTTGCCATCTGCGTAAATCCAAACACAAACAAGATATATGTGGCAAATCAGAGCAGTAACAATGTAACGGTAATAGACGGGCTGAGTAATTTAACTACTACTGTTGCCTCAGGAGAAAGCCCTTGGGCAATATGCGTAAATCCTAACACAAATAAGATATATGCGTCAAATATAAACGGTAATGATGTGACGGTGATAGAAGAGGTTGCCATATATCCTTCTCCACTTGCGTCATCCATTACTCCATTGACCGATAATGAAACGACAAATAGGAAACCTTCACTTACGGGAACATCCGTTAATTCTCGAACTCCGAATAATTCCAATATTATGAAGGTTCTTTATCAATTTGAAACTACGCAGGGGCAGTGGGAAGAAGCAACGGTTACATCGGGCGGAGGAACGTCAAATGTAGGTTGGGCAGCGACTGCGATTGATTCTCTCGTAATCGGATTTCATTCCCTGTATGTGGTCGCACTTGATAGTACATCCGGAACAATAAATATGACGGAGAATTTTACAGGTGGAATTACTCCTTACTATTTCCTTGTTAGAACACCTGGATCAGGTGTTACGCTAGATGATAATCCGGAAAATCAAAGATTAATACTTTCCGTAGTTAATCCCTTTATTAATCCTGCAATTATAACTTATACAATACCGGAAGGTACAGTGTCACAACAAGTAAATCTGAATGTCTACAATATTAGTGGTGCTCTGGTAAAGAAACTTGTTGATCAGGAATGTGTTCCCGGGATTCATAATGCAACGTGGAATGGTACAAATGAAGAAGGAATAAATGTTCCCGGTGGAGTTTATATCTACAATCTTGAAATGGGTGATATGAAAGCATCGAGTAAGGGGATAGTTGTTAGATAAGTAGGGAGCAGAGAGCAGAAGGTAGTAAGTAGATATTAGTTGGCTTGTTGATTCGTTGGGTTGGATTTCTTTAAACAACCTAAAGATCTATCGACCTAACCACCTAACAGTCCAAAAGACTTTGGACTAATTTATACTTGACTTTCTTTTAGGTTTATCTTATTATTTTTTATATGAAAACCTTAGAAGAAATAAAAGTATTAAAGAAAAATGAAAAGAAGGCTTTAAATAAGTTTAAAGCACAGCTTAAACAGAAAATCCCGGATGTAGGAATTATATTGTATGGTTCGAAGGCAAGAGGAGATTCTGAGGAATTTTCGGATATTGATTTACTGATTATTGTAGGCGAGAAAGTAACCAGAGAACTAAGAGAAAGAATTAGTCATATCAGATATGATATTGAATTGAAATATGATGTTGTTTTTGGATTGATTCTTGAAAATAAAGAATTCTGGCATTCATCATTGGCTAATGTAATGCCTTTCTACAGGAATGTAGAAAGAGAAGGTGTTCTTCTGTGAGGAAAGAGTTTCTCGATCTTGTGAAATATCGGCTCGAGAAGGCAAAAAATACCTTGTCCGATGCAAAAAAATATATTAAAGATGCTACTCCCGAATCGACAGTAAATAGAATTTATTATGCAATGTTTTACGCGGTCAATGCGTTGTTAATAGCAAAAGGGCTATCATCTTCCAAACATTCTGGAGTTCGAGCTCTTTTCAATAAAGAATTCGTTAATAAGGGTCTGGTAGAAAAAGAGTTTGGTGAATTTTATTCCGAAATGTTTGACAATAGGCAAGAAGGTGACTATAAGGATTTTGTAACGTTCGAAAAAGAAGATGTTGAAATATGGCTTGGAAAAGCCACTAAATTTATAAACGTTGTTGTAAAATTAACTAACAGAATAATTAAGGAACAAAAATAAAAAGCAGGTCTATTTTTTGTAAATTCGTGCTATTCGCCTGACCCGTAAGGAAGAATGACTGTATTGGGGTGTGATTTGTTGTTCCGTACGTAAATTCTTCAAATCTAAGTTAAATAGCTTTTTTAGGTTTTAGTTAAAACAAACAAAAAAATGGGGTGTATGGTGGAGTTTAGTGTCTTTAGTGTATTTCGTGGTTAAATATATTTTTTTCTCTGTGTTCTCTGTGGTAATTTTTTTCTTTTAAGTTTGGACTTTGGACCTTCAGTCCATCGATGTCTTCAATTCCTGTTCTTTATTGAACCTTTCGATTGCGAGTTGAATGAGTTTATCAATTAATTCGGTATAAGATATACCGCTTGCTTGCATGAGTTTCGGATACATGCTGATTTTTGTGAAACCGGGAATAGTATTTATTTCGTTTACTAATATTTCGGTATTGTTGCGCAGGAAAAAGTCTACCCGCGCCATTCCCTGACAGCAAAGCACTTTAAAAGTTTTAACTGCATATTCTTGTATCTTTTTTATAATATCTTCGGGTAGTTTAGCCGGAATTTCTAAAGTCGCGCCGTTTTCGTCTAAATATTTTATTTCATAAGAATAAAATTCACTGTTTACGACTATTTCACCGGGCAGCGACGCAATAGGTTCCTCATTGCCAAGCACCGAACATTCTATTTCTCTGCCCGTTATCGATTCTTCGCATATGATTTTCTTATCATATTCAAAAGCAATATCTATTGCTTTTTTGTATTCGTCTTTGTTACTGACTTTACTTATTCCTACGGAAGAGCCCATATTCGCGGGTTTTATAAACATCGGTGACCCGATTCTTTGGGTCAATTCTTTAAAACTTGTATTTTTTATGTTTGATTTATCGAAGACTTCGAATTTAGGAGTTGGTATATTCGCGTCCCTGAGAAGTCGTTTCAGAACGTCTTTATCCATACCCACAGCGGAACCGAGTACATCGGCTCCGACGTATGGGATGTTTGACATTCTAAGTAGACCCTGAATGGAGCCGTCTTCACCGTAAGTACCGTGCAGAATCGGAAATGCAACGTCTATTTTACCTTTATTTTCATTGCTCGTGATACTCATTAATTTATTTGAATTATTTGTCGGCACCAGAGCTACTTTTTCATTGGCTTTGTTTATTTTTGCGAGTTTTGGATTGCTGCTTTCCGGAATAAATTTTGATTGTTTGTCGATATACCAGCTCCCATCTTTATCAATCCCGATTGGTATAGGTTCGTATTTTTCTTTATCTATCGCATCGATTACATTTTTTGCGGAGATGATAGAAATTTCATGTTCTGCTGATTTCCCTCCGAAAATAATTGCGACTCTGATTTTTTCTTTCAACTTAAGAACCTCCTATTATTGGGATTGTTGCCTATTGAAATTTAAAATTTTTGACTCAAAAGTCAAGGAGTGTTAGCCACGAAGACACAAAGACACAAAGATAATAGGACGCGGATAAACACAGATCAAAAAGGATTTTTTTGTTTTTTAACACGAAACTCGAAACCCTTAACTTAAAATTGTACTTAATGCAGAGCCGCGCTTTTTCGAAGTATCTTGACTAATTTTTGATAATACCTATAATCTTAAAAATAAAAGGAGGGAGTTCTGGTAAAACTTAAATTCAAGTGCGATTTTATAGAATTAAAACCTACTAAAATCCTTGCCGTCGCAAAGAATTATAAGAAACATATAAATGAACTTGAATTATCCATGCCCAGTGAGCCGAAAATTTTCCTGAAACCGCCTTCAGCTTTAATTGGTAATAATGGTGTGGTTATAATACCGAAAGCTTCAAAAAGGGTAGATTATGAGGTTGAACTGGCAGTCATTATGAAAGAGCGATGTTGGAAGATTTCCAAAGAAGAAGCATTGAATTATGTTCTTGGGTTTACGGTTTTTAATGATGTGACCGCGAGAGATATTCAGGCAAAGGAAATGAAAGAAGGTATGCCCTGGGATATCGCGAAGGGTTTCAATACTTTTGCTCCCATAGGTCCTGAAATTATACCGGTGAATGATGTTGATTGTCATAATCTGAATATATGGTTAAAGTTAAACGGTGAGATGAAACAAAATAGTAATACTGAAAACATGATATTTTCGGTTGAAGACCTAATTGTTTACCTTTCCAACATTATGACCCTTGAGCCTCTGGATATAATAGCTACCGGTACTCCGGAAGGTGTTGGTTCGATTAAAGCGGGAGATTTTGTCGAGTCCGGTATTGAGGGTATTGGAATTTTAAAATTTACTGCAGAAGATGAAAAATAATTTTTAATATGAATGTATTAATTTCTTCTTTCGAAGCTGTCGCAATGCTTCTTTTTATAGGTGTAATTGGTGCCTGGATGATCACGAGGAAAATGGTAAAAGAGAACTTTTTTTCGCTTCTTTCACCACTTGCTCTTGAGATAGCTCTTCCTGCTCTTATATTTACGAATATAATAAATAATTTTAATCCTCACATAAAAACTAATTGGTGGGTTTTGCCATTGTGGTGGGGTTTTTTTATGATTATTGCTTTTCTTGTAACTTTGCTTGGTGTTGTTTTTGCCAGGAAAGAGAACAAAAGAGAATTTGGGATATCGCTTTTTTACCAGAACGGAATATTCTTCCCCCTGGCTATAATAACGGGTATGTTTGGAAAGAATTCCGGTTATATCGTTGATCTGCTAATATTTATTATATTCCATGCTTCTTTGTTTTTTACTACTTCTTTTTTGTTTTTTTCGAAAAAGGGAAAAATAAAATGGAAAAAAATATTTCATCCTGTTTTTATTGCTACGGTTCTGGCAGTGATTTTAAAGCTTACCGGATATAATGCATATATTCCTTCTTTTGTTGTTTCCAGTCTTGAAATGGTAGGCGCAATGAGTATCCCGCTTCTTATGATAATACTCGGAGGTAATATATTAATTGATTTTAAACAGGTGGGGGAGTTATATACGAGAGAAATCATTAAATTTTTGATTTTTAAAAATTTGGTTATGCCTCTTGTCGTGCTGGGAATAATAATTTTGATTAAGCCGTCTTACAATGTTGCGTTAATTTTAGTGCTCGAAGGCGCGGTGCCTCCGGTTACCGCAATTCCTCTTGTAACTGATAGAAACGGAGGTGACCGGGCTGTTGTGAGCCAATTTCTTCTTTCGAGTTTCCTGTTCTCTTTAATATCTATCCCTTTAATGATGTATTTGTTTAATAGGTTGACGTAGTAAAAGACTTAATATATAATATAGTATGCGGGACGAAAAATGACAAAACAAACTAACAGTGTACATGGAAGAAGACATGAGGGTAGGGAAGATCTGATTGGTGAAAATCCCGCCGGTGATATGGGTCAGATTATATTTGCCCTTCTTTTTACGGTTGTTTGGATAGCCGATACGTTCTTTTTTAAATATACGACTTTTCCGGATAAATACTTTTTATTTTTTATTAGAATCCCTTTGGGAATAATTTTAATAATCCTGTCGGGCTATCTGGCTAGAACGGGACTTTCTATCGTATTCGGCGAGGAGAGAGAAAAGCCGGAGGTGATAAAGAAAAGCGTCTTCGGTATTGTTCTCCATCCTGTATACTTAAGTGAAATCTTACTTTATCTTGGATTCTTGATGTTGAGTATATCGCTGGCTGCCGCAGTTATTCTGGCTTTTGCGATTGTTTTTTTGCATCGTATTTCGCGTTACGAAGAAAAACTTTTACTTTCGCATTTTGGAAATGAATATAAAGAATATATGAATGAAGTTCCAATGTGGATTCCGTTGTTGCGAAAAAAATAAGTGGAACTACATTATAGTTAAAAATGGAGGTACAATGCCTGAAGTAACAGATACGCCGCCCCAGATAATTGCAGAAGAGCTTAAAACACTAAGAGACGCACTCGATGACATTATACCTGCTAAAGCACTTGATAAGAATTTACTCATAGCAACCTGGAACCTGCGAGCCTTTGGCGATCTTACGGATAAATGGAAAGCCGCGGATTGTGACAGCCCCAAACGTGATTTTCATGCTTTGCGATGTATTGCTGAGATAGCATCACGATTCGATGTTTTGGCAATACAAGAAACAAGGGCTAATCTTAAGGCATTACGGTATTTGTTAAAGGTTCTGGGTCCAAGTTGGGGACTTATTCTCTCCGATGTCACAAAGGGTGCGCCGGGTAATGGTGAACGCTTAGCTTTTGTGTTCGATACCAGAAGAATAAGACTTTCAGGTCTTGCTTGCGAACTGGTTGTTCCTCAGGAAAAGCTATCCGAAATTTCGCAGGATAATCTTGATAAACAATTTGCCCGGACGCCCTACGCGGTAAGTTTTCAGTCCGGCAATAAAACTTTTATACTTGTTACGTTGCATGTTATTTACGGGAAAAAAGCGGAGGATAGAGTTGGGGAACTTAGAGCAATTGCCGGTTGGTTGGCGGAGTGGGCAAAAAATATAAATGTCTGGGGACATAATCTTATTACTCTTGGGGATTTTAATATCGATAGACATGGGGATAAGTTATATGATGCTTTTGTTTCTACGGGACTTTATGTTCCTGATGATATGAATGAAATTCCGCGAACCATCTTCGGAGCATCCGGGGAAAATAAATTTTATGATCAGATTTCCTGGTTTACAGGTAAGGACGGAACACCCGCATTATCTTTAAAATACTTATGTGGCGGTAGTTTTGATTTTACGCAAACTGCTTTAAAATCATTGAATCTTACTAAAAATCAGTTATCATGGCGGATTTCGGACCATTATCCCCTGTGGGCTGAGTTTACAATGCGTGATTAATATGAGTGATGTAATTTTTACTCCTATTTCAAATAAACCTCCCCCTGAAGTGGTAAAAAAACTTATTAAAGCAGAGGGTTATCTTGACGATGTCAAAAAGGGAGACTATGTAGGAATAAAGCTGCATGTAGGGGAATTGGGAAACAAAGCTTATGTAAAACCTGAAATAGTAAGGATTATAGTCGATGAACTTAAGAAACGCGGGGCGAAGCCGTTTTTATTTGATTGTAATAGTTTGTATAAGGGAAAAAGATGGAATGCGGTCGACCATCATGAAAACGCGTATAAAAATGGATTTACCTATAACGCGGTGGATGCCCCTTTTATTGTGGGTGATGGTGTACGCGGCATGGATGAAACGGATATCGAAATTAAAGACTTACGAGACGAATCTGCGCATGTAGGTAAGATAATCGAAGATATAGATTATCTGTTTGTTTTAACTCATTTTAAGTTTCACGAATTGTTTGGCTACGGTGGGTCTATCAAAAACATAGGTATGGGAATGGCTTCCCGCAGAGGTAAACTATTTCTTCATTCCGATATCAAGCCGGATGTAATAGATTCAAAATGTATAGCTTGCGGCACTTGTGTGGCAACTTGTCCAAGCAACGCAATAACTATTGGAGAGGTCGCTCATATCGATGAGGATACCTGCATTGGCTGTGGAATGTGTGTTGTGGCTTGTAAGTACGGCGCGATTGAGTTTCAGTGGTCGGAAACAAAAGAATGTGTGACAAAGACCCTGCATTATACAAAGGCGGTAGTTGATAAGGTAGGAAAGTGCGCTTATTTGAATGTTTTGACTGATATATCTCCTCATTGTGACTGTTACGGATATACTAAGCCTCCAGTTGTCCGGGATATAGGGTTTATGTTTTCTAAAGACATTGTTTCCATCGACGCGGCTTCCGCCGATTTAGTCGATAGAGCTGAACCGCTAAAGGGAGTTGATTGGGAAAGAAAGGAATTTGCAACAAAAGATAAAGTAAAAGCCCTTTTTGATATTGATTTAGATATGGATGAATTTTTCGGTATGGCTGAAAAGATCGGTCTGGGCAGCAGGGAATATAATATAAAAGAATTCAGAAGCTGAATTCTTTTAGGATATAGGGTTTGGGATTTAGGATTTAGTAAAAAAACTTTATGTCTTTGTGGCGGATTATTGCTTGATAATAATGGTAAAATAATTATTATAACTATAATGAGCTTAAAGATTAATGTTCGAATGAGTGGAATATCTCCGAAACACCCGAATTGAGTTATGAGTATTATTGATGAAATAGAAGAAAGTTTACCGGAATTAGACTTGTTAACGTTCTTGTTTCCAGGTGATGATCAAAAAGTTCTAAATAAATATAATTCCATACTTAAGGAATATTCATGTCTAAAGAAATTACCTGCTAAATTCAATGAAATATTCGCAAATAAAGGTTGGATTGCTACAGATGATTTTTCGGAACCAGTTATGAACCAGGCGATTAAAATTTTCGAAGAAGATGGAATTGAGAGAGCAGAAGTTTATTTGGCTGACCAATTAACCGATAGTTATTTTCTTAATAATATTAGAAGAATGAAAGCGGTTTGGGTATTTAGAGAGAGAAAAGAATTAATTGAATTAGCCTATAAAGATCATAAAGAAAAGAGATTTCACGCTTCAGTTCCTGTGGTTTTATCACAAATTGACGGGTTAATACATGATATTGCAGACCAGAGTTTCTATGAGCAAGATAAGAAATTAGACATTTTTAAAATAAAGAGTCGAGATACTGGTATTATTAATAAGTTAGATGTAGTAGCAAAAAAAATGAATAAATCTCGTAATGATACCAAAAATGTTCCTCTATCTTTTCCTTATAGAAATCTTATTCTTCACGGGAGAGATATTAATTATAATAATAAATTAGTATCATCTAAATGCTTCTTTAATTTATTTGCTATACGTCCGTGGGCTTTGTTCATCCAGCAAAATGAATTAAATCGTAGGGAAGGAAATGATTTTATTGAAATACCTAGGTTGAAAATAGGAAAAAAATTAAGTGATTACATTGATTTGAAGATAAAACAATAACAAGTAGTTGCTTCGCAGTTAATCCTGGCTAAAATTAATATTTGGAATTTGGATTTAGTAAGACAAATAAAAAACTTTGTGACCTTTGTGATTCTGTTTGTTTTTTTTCGACTCATGACGTGTGACTCATGACTAATGACTATGTTGGATGTTTTGGTGTGAGATTATCCTTTACATCCCCTGCCTGTTTCAATTCGCTGAACCTCGTCTTCATTGGCTTTGATCGGATATTCACCCGTGAAACAAGCGGTACAGAATTTTTTGACCTTGTCATTTGAAACTGCTTCTATCAATCCCTCTATGGTCTGATAAGTAAGAGAATCGACTCCTATCATATCTCTGACGTTTTCCACGGATCTTTTGCAGGCTATGAATTCTCCTTTTGTTTGCATATCTATTCCGTAATAACAGGGATATTTAAGAGGTGGGCTTGAAGAAGCAAAATGAACTTCTTTCGCGTCCGCTTCTCTAATTAATTGTACTATTTTTTTAGATGTTGTTCCTCTTACGATGGAATCATCTACCAGGAGTACTTTTTTCCCTTTCATAATTTCCTTTACAGGTGAAAGTTTTATTCTTATCAACTCTTCTCTTTTACTCTGATGGGGCATTATGAAAGTTCTTCCAATATAACGGTTTTTCATTAATCCTTCTCTATATTTTACGTTTAGTTCTTCCGCGAGGGATATGGCTACGGGTCTTGATGTATCCGGGACGGGTACAACCATATCGATGTCGATTCCTTTTTTCTTGATTTCCTTTACAAGATTCTTCCCGAGATTTAATCTTGCCTCATAGACAGATATGCCATCGATAATCGAGTCCGGTCTAGCAAAGTATACATATTCGAAAATACAGGGACAGTGTCTTTCTTCGGAGATTTTTCTGGTATATAATTTACCGTCAGTACTAAAAAAAATAGCTTCACCCGGAAGTACGTCACGTTCGATTTCGTATCCGAGTGTATCGAGAACAACACTTTCCGAAACCACGCAGAAATCATTTTCCTTTTTACCAAATATTAAAGGTTTGATGCCGTAAGGGTCCCTGAAAGCAAGAATGCCTTTATCTTTAATCAGGGCAACTACGGAGTAGCTTCCCTTTACGATTTTAAATAATTCTTTGGTTGCGTCAAAAAGTAAATCGGGAGAGAAGTCTGACTGTTTTTCCAACTCCGCCGAAAGGAGGTTTAAAAGGAGTTCCGCGTCCGAAGTCGATATAATTATTCTTCTACTATCCTTCTCTAATTTTTCTTTTAGAGATTCAAAATTTATTATATTTCCGTTAAAGGCAAAAGCTATACCGTATGGAGCAGTGGAAATGAAAGGTTGAGCATTCTCTATGCCCATCCCCCCGAGTGTTGGATATCTTACGTGTCCGATGCCTATATTGCCCTTAAGGTAATTAAAGCTTTCTTGTTGGAAGGCATCTCTTACCAGGCCTTCTCCTTTTTTGATGTTGAATCTATCCGAGCAGGTTACAATGCCGGCCGCGTCCTGTCCTCTATGTTGTATTATAAGAAGCGAGTCAAAAATATTGCTTACTACTTCGTCGCTACCTTGTATTCCTACTATACCGCACATTTTCTTTAATTTTTTTACAAAACCGGTAAATTTGATTTGCCCATTAAATACTTATCGATATGATGTGCTGCTTTCCTGCCTTCGGATATTGCCCATACAATTAAAGATTGTCCTCTATGCATATCACCTGCTGAGAATATTCCTTCTTTTGATGTCATAAAGTTCTCGTCAACTTTTACGTTGCCGTGTTCGGTTAATTTAAGATTTAAATCCTCGATCAATCCTTTGTGTTCGGGATGTAAGAAACCTACGGCAAGGATTACTAAATCCGCGTTAATTTCGAATTCACTTTCGGGTATTTCTTTCATAACGGGACAACTTTTTTCGTCGCTTTCCGAAAATTCGACTTTAGCGCATTGTAATTTCTGGACTTTTCCGCCTTTTCCAATAAATCTTTTTGTCAAAACCGACCAGTGACGCTCACAACCTTCTTCATGACTACTTGAATTCTTAAATATGGAAGGATAATATGGCCATGGTTCATTTATTGTTCTACATTCGGGAGGTTTTTCTAAGATTTCTATCTGCGTTATACATTTCGCGCCCTGTCTTTTTGCAACACCAACGCAGTCCGCTCCGGTATCCCCACCGCCAATTATAATAACCTCTTTGTCCTTTGCATTAATCAATTCTTCTTCGGATATTTTTTCACCCCATATTCGCTTGTTTGATTGTGTTAAAAAGTCCATGGCGAAGTGGATTCCTTTTAATTCCCTGCCATGAATTTTTAGGTCTCTTGGAACTCGGCAGCCGCAGGCAAGACAAACCGCATTAAAATCCTTTATTAGCTCTTTAGCTTTAATATCAACGCCTACAAAAGTATTTGCTTTAAATTCTATATTTTCTTTTTTCATTAGTCTTAATCTTCTGTCAAGGATATCTTTTTCTAATTTAAAATCAGGAATTCCGTACCTGAGTATTCCGCCGATTCTTTTATCTCTTTCAAAAACGCATACCTGGTGGCCCGCTTTGTTTAACTGATCGGAAACAGCGAGTCCTGCAGGTCCGGAACCAACTACGGCAATTTTTTTACCGGTTCTTTTTATATTTGTATTTGCTTTAATGAACCCGGATTTAAACGCATGTTCGATTATAGCAAGTTCGTTTTCTCTTATTGTGATCGCGTCATCATTTATAGATAAGACACAGGAATGTTCACATGGCGCAGGGCATATTCTTCCGGTTATTTCAGGAAAATTGTTTGTAGCCGAAAGTAGTTCGTAAGCTTTTTGCCATTGGTTGTTAAACATAAGGTCATTCCATTCGGGAATATAATTACCGATAGGACAACCCCAGTGACAGAAAGGAGTTCCGCAATCCATACAGCGTGAAGCCTGCTCACGGGATTTATCATCATTTCGATGAATAATAACGTCTTTGTAGTCTTTTATTCTTTCTTCGGGATCTCTTAGCTTTGAACTTTCCCTTTGTATTTCTAAAAATCCGTTTATTTTCCCCATTTTTTCTTCCTGTCTATTCAACTATAGATTTTACCCATTGTTTCAAATTCTCTTTTCTTTCGGTTTTTAATATATGCTCGTATTCCAAAGGGATTACCTTGATAAATCTTTTCATAGTTTTGTCAAAATCCTGCAGAATTTCTTTAGCCCGATTGCTTTCCGTATATTTATAATGATTGTTGATTAAAGAATGTATTATTTTTGAATCATGTTCATTGATTTCTTTTAATTTTATCATTTCAAGATTGCATTTCGATTTGAAATCTCCTTCTATATCATATACATAGGCAATACCGCCGGACATTCCCGCAGCAAAATTTCGTCCGGTTTTTCCGATTATTACGATTCGCCCGCCTGTCATATATTCGCATCCATGATCGCCGACTCCTTCAACAACAGTATTAAGTCCTGAATTTCGGATACAAAATCTTTCTCCGGCAATACCTCTTATGTATGCTTCTCCTTTTGTAGCTCCATAAAAAGAGGTATTCCCAATGATTATGTTTTCTTCTGAGGTATATGTTGTTTTTTTGTCGGGATATATTATTATTTTCCCTCCAAAGATTCCCTTTCCTACGTAGTCATTGGACATCCCTTCCAATTCGAAGGTTATACCTTTCGCGAGAAAAGCACCGAAACTCTGGCCCGCAACTCCTTTAAATTTGAAATGTATAGTATCGTCACGAAGGCCTTTTTCGCCGTAAACATAACACACTTCGCCGCTTAGCCTCGAACCGACCGTGCGATTGGTATTTTTTATTGTGATATTGTGTTTTGTTTTTTCTTCTTTCAAAATAGCATTTTTTGCAAGGTCTATTAGTTGAATATCTATAATATCATCTAAATCGTGTTTTTCCGGTTTTGAATAGAAAACTCCTCTATGACTTTTTGCCTCTGGTTTATACAGAATATCCTTGAAGTCTAAGTCTTTTGTTTTCCAATCAAGAATTTTTTCGTTTACATCTAAGAGTTCAGTATTTCCGATCATGTCATTGATTTTTCCTATTCCGAGATTTGCCATAATTTCTCGTAATTCTTCTGCAACGAAGTTGAAATAGTTTACCAAATATTCGACTTTTCCGTTAAATTTCTTTCGGAGAAGTTCGTTTTGAGTTGCGATGCCCACGGAACAATTTCCAAGATTACAATGGCGAAGCATTACACATCCCAGGACTATAAGGGCGACAGTACCGAAACCATATTCTTCAGCACCAAGTATTGCAGCAATTGCAATATCTTTTCCGGTTCGAATTTGACCGTCTGTTTGGAGACGTACTCTACTTCTTAAATTATTTAAAACGAGGGTTTGATGTGTTTCGGAAAGACCAAGTTCCCAGGGTAGTCCGGCATGATGTATCGAACTTAAGGGTGCGGCGCCTGTACCTCCGTCTCCGCCCGAAATTAGAATCATATCCGCGTGACCCTTTGCGACTCCTGCTGCCACAGTTCCGACCCCTACTTCAGATACGAGTTTTACACTGATTCTTGCTGTTGGGTTTACGTTTCTAAGGTCGAAAATTAACTGATTCAAATCCTCTATTGAATAAATGTCATGATGTGGTGGGGGAGAGATGAGTGTGACTCCCGGTGTGGTATGGCGTGTTTTTGCTATAATCTCACTTACTTTGTGGCCGGGTAAATGTCCGCCTTCACCGGGTTTTGCGCCCTGAGCTATTTTTATTTGAATTTCATCGGCATGAACGAGATAGTTTGTTGTTACACCGAAACGACCCGACGCAACCTGCTTGACCTTACTTCCGAATGAAGCCCCATTTGAAAGTCTTTTAAAACGGGACGGGTCTTCGCCTCCTTCCCCTGTGTTAGACATACCTCCGAGCTTATTCATAGCCATTGCTATAGTTTCATGTGTTTCACTGCTTATAGAGCCAAAACTCATTGCCCCAATTGAAAAACGCTTTACTATAGAGTAAACCGCTTCGACTTTCTCTATTGGAATAGGATTTAGCGTTGAATTGAATTTCAATAAACTTCGTAAGGTTGTTGGATTTTCGATTTGATTGTTAATAATATGAGCAAATTTTTCATATTCCGTGTAGTCTCCTTTCCGCGCTGAATCCTGGAGGTAGGCAATACTCTGCGGATTCCATAGATGATATTCTCCGTCTCTTTTCCATTGATAAAACCCACCTGAAGGAAGAATTTTTTTCATCAAGGGAGTATCCGGAAAGGCTTCTTTATGTCTGAGAATGACCTCTTTGCCAAGAGTTAATAGGTCTACACCTCCGATTCGGGATGTGGTACCTGCGAAACACTTTTCTATA
>CAZRYJ010000047.1:0-13930 GCA_964604245.1 uncultured bacterium
TAAACTTCTATTTTTTTGATGTAGTGATTTCCGGGTAAAAGTACGGGATGGTGAATTTCTACTTTCAATATTTTATCATCATTGTTGAAATCCATATTGATTTTCGTTGGAGCATGAGGGTAGATTTTCAAAGAGAATACAAGTATCGATAATAAAACGACTATGGAAATTTTGCTTTTTTTCATTTTTCCTCCCCGGTTTTTTATAAGTAAAAGTATATAACAAGCGTTGCATGTAGTGTTGCTAATATTATAGTTATTATAGCAATTGTCTTATGTGCTTTTAGCTTCCATCTCCTGAGTCCTGATATTATGCCCAGGATTAAAGAGAGATAAGTCAGGATGCCTAAGGGTATTATGAGATTGGCTAATATATTAATCATTAAATTTATTTTTGAACTTTCTTTTATCCTAAAGCAACATCAAGTATCATCATAACCGTAAATCCAAGCATGGCTCCCATCGTGGCTATATCTCCGTTTCCTCCGTGTTGGGATTCCGGGATAACTTCTTCGACTACGACAAATATCATGGCTCCGGCAGCAAAAGCCAAAAAGTAAGGGAGTAGACTTTGAGCGGATATTACGAAAATCGCTCCCATAACTCCGGCTACAGGTTCTACAATTCCGGATAATTGTCCAAAATTGAAACTTCTTAGTCGTGAGAGCCCTTCTTTTCTTAGAGGCATTGCTACTGCCATTCCTTCCGGGAAATTTTGGATTCCTATACCCAGAGCAAGAGCAATCGCGCCTCCAAGTGAAGCGGAAGGTAGTCCGCTAGCCGCGGCTCCGAAAGCAACACCTACTGCAAGACCTTCCGGAAAGTTATGTAATGTTATTGCCGTAACAAGCAATACTGAGCGCTGCCAGGATGTTTTTATCCCTTCGGCTTCGCTTCTCTCGTAACCTAAATGTAGATGGGGAAGGATTTTGTCTATTAGCCTTAAGACTGCGCCACCCAGCAGGAATCCTACTGCCGGGGGAACCCACATTGGAATACTTTTCCCCTTGCTCATTTCAATCGCCGGGGCAAGAAGTGACCAGTAACTTGCCGCGATCATAACGCCTGCGGCAAAACCCAACATACAATCCAGCAGTTTTTTATTTACTTCTTTTGTAAAAAAAACACTTGCTGCTCCAAGCGCGGTCAAAAAGTAAGTAAAGCATGTTGCCATGAAAGCCTGAAGTAGCGGTGGTAAATCGGCTAAGAATGCCATTGGTTTTTTATTTGTGTATTTATTCTTCTATTTTTTTAAAATCTTCTTTGCCTACACCGCAAACCGGACAGACCCAATTATTGGGAATGTCTTGGAATGCGGTACCCGGGGTAACTCCATTGTCGGGGTCGCCCTTGGCAGGGTCATATATGTAGCCGCAGAATGTGCATTCGTATTTATCCATGTTTCCTCCCTTTTTTCCTTAGCCACTAAGTCACCAAGGCACGAAGAAAAAAGTTATTCTTTATTTTTTAATAATGATTTTTTGTGTCTTTGTGTCTCTGTGGCAGGATTCATTTTTTCTTCCTATATGTTGGGGCTGTTTCCGGTTCTTTGCCTTTTAGTTCCATATGGTAATAAGAGTATGTCATAGGGGCATCTTCTTGCAAAAGATCTCCTTCGGTGACTTTCCCAACAAATAATGTGTGACTTCCTACATCCATTGTATTTTCTACCTTACATTCAAGATAAGCTACTGCGGAGTCGGTTACTATTGGTGCGCCATTCTTACCTATTATGTAATCAAGATTTTCGAATTTGTCAATATCTTTTCCGCTTTTAAAACCGAAAGTTCCGATTAA
The DNA here is from genome assembly GCA_964604245.1 of uncultured bacterium. GTDB lineage: Bacteria > Hydrothermota > UBA3072 > UBA3072 > UBA3072 > JAFGHJ01. The sequence continues at coordinate 1,797 of CAZRYJ010000047.1, forward strand.
TTCCATTGTGCAGCATTCACCAAGAACAGAAACGTTAAAAATATTACTTTCCGAAACTAAGGCATGCGTCAGGTTTTCTTTATTAAGGCAAACGGTAATTTTTGGAGGTTCGGCAGTGACCTGGAAAACAACGTTTGCTATTTGCCCGTTTAGTTTATCTTTGCTTTTCGTTGATACGATATATACCCCGTAATTTAATGTATATAATGCTTTTTCATTCATTCGGACTCCGGGTTTTTATCTGCATTTTTTACAAATTCCCAAATAACATACACATTTTTCTTCAATTAGGTGTCCGTCTATCTCTTCTTTCTCTTCGATTATTAATTTCTTCTTTTCGAGGTCATAGAGATTACCACATTTTTTACACATAAAATGGGGATGAACGTATGATTTTATATCATACCTGGCTTCACCTTCTTTAATTCTTATTAGTTTTAGTATACCTTTATCTATGAAAAGTTTGACGGTGTTGTATACAGTTGTTTTTGAAAGGGTAGGTATTTCTCTGGATATTTTTTTGTAAATATCTTTTGCGGTAGGATGATCTTTGTTGCCCATAAGGCATTTTAATATTCTAATTCGCTGTATCGAAGGATTTATACCTTTTTCTTTCAAAAGTTTCTTTGTTTCTTCCATGGTTTTAATAGGATAAGAAAAATTCCAAATTTGTCAAGGGTTCAAAATTGGAATGATTGTAAATTGAAATTAATTTTTTAACCACAGATTACACAAGATTAACACAAGATTTTATTTTTGTTTATCTAACTGCTAAAAGCCAAAGGCAAATAGCCAAGTTTAACAACAAATAGCACGAATTCTTTTAACTAAAACCCAGGACCTGTTTTCTGTATCCGGAAAACTAATCCGGGTGGGGTTTGCAGAGGATTTCTTTTATTCTAAGGTCGAAGAAGCCCTGTGTGTTTGCCGGTTTTAAAACTAAGGCGGTGTCTGCTCCTTTTCCTGTTCCTGAAATTGAAACGGTGTCTTTTTCTGTGTTTATTAATCCCGCGTCCGCTGCCATAAGTGTGATTTCGCACCCCACTTTTGTTCCTTCTCCGAGTATACGGAGTGTGCTGGCAATTATATCATCGAGTTGATAAGTTTTTAATTGTTTTCTGACTGCTCTTCCTATTCCGCCGAATGAATGTAGGCAGGTCAGCACAGTAGCGCCCATATCCTCGAGTTTTTTTCTGTTTTCCTCCGGCATTTCCTGTTCATTTGGTATATTGAAGCCGGTAGAGTGGGTGACAATTATGGGGTTATAGTCTATAAAAACCTTCATTGCCTCGAGGGCTGTATATCCTCCGGTTGACGCAATGACTATCTGTTTGATATTGAGTTCCTGAACTCTTTTCAAAGCGATTTGAAGAGTCCTTTCTGTATTTATTTTTCCCGGTTCTTCGAAATAAACTGTTTGTACGGATATTTCTGCCATACTGCCTCCTTTTAATAATAATAATACTTAAAAAAAGAAATTCCGCAATTTTTTAACCACAAAGAAAACAACTTTACCACAGAGTACACAGAGGAAAACAAAAACTCACAGAGAACGCAGAGAAAAAATATATTTATGCTGTTTAAAACACCCCACAACACCAGATATTTAGACAGGGTTAACAAGATTTACATGATTTTTATTGTTTTTTTAAACCCACCAACCACCATTTTTTAACAAGCAAGAAATGTAGAACTTATAGTCGTTTTTCATTCTATATGGTCTACATGTCCTGCATGTGCATTTGTTTTTCGTTTTAACGTCCCAAATTCCTAAATAAAAACTAAGAACCACGAACTACCAGTTTGGTATTTAAACACTCAACTTTAGATTCTAATTATCTCAAAAGGACAATTTTCCTTACGGGATTTTCTCCTTTTCCTTTTTTAAGGGAAATGAAATATATTTCATTTGGCAGCGGTTTATCTAAATTATTCGTTGCATTCCAGGTTATTGTGTGTCTTCCTGCAGGTTTTCTTCCCGAGAAAAGATTCTTAACCATTATTCCTGCTTTGTTGTAAACCTTTAAACTTATATCCTCTTCTGCTTCTTCTTTGGAAACGGAAAAACTTATGCTGAAAGTGTTTGTTGAAATTGATGGGAATACACTTAGTTTTATGTTCTCTTCTCCGTCCGTATAATCCTCGATTCCTGACATAGATGTCGTTATAAAGTCGGTTTCATTCCAGCCGTTAGGACCTATTGACAGCCAACGGGAATGGACCGCGTTATTGTAAGTAACAGGGTCGTATTTTAATCTTACTCTCCAGTGATAGGCGGTTGCCGTGCTCAATCCTGTTACATCTTCTGAAATTTCTATACCGTTTGTATCAGTATCGTACCAAGAGTCGCTCTCGGAAATAGAAGTTCCGTCGAACAGCTCTCCGAGTTCTTTAACTTCCCACTGTAGTTTTACTTTCCCGCGACCTTGAGGTGTTCTTCCTAGTATATTCAGTTGAACTCCCGAGGTTCCGGTCGCGTTCCCGAGCTGAACATGACGGGAACCATCAGTTGTGGATTGAGTGGGAATGAGAGCAATTCCCCCCCCTTCGCTGCCGTACCATACAAATGCAGCACCTTCAAGCGATTGCCCATTGTTATACTGAGGAACTCCCACAATCATATCCGAACATCCATCTCCGTTTACGTCACCCGCAGAGGAGACTGAATAGCCGAGTTGTGCCAATGCCTGATCGCCATCACGATACTCCTGGTAAAGATAATGAAGCCCGGAGGGTCTTCCATAAGATATGGATATCCAACCTTCATCTGCGTCTCCCCACCCAGGAGCCCCAACGATTACATCCGAATATCCATCGTTGTTTATATCTCCTGCTGAGGAGACAGAGTATCCGAAGTGGCCGTTTTCGTGAGGCGCAACAACTACTACTATCCAGTAAGCAGACGGTGAGAGTCCCAATGCACTTCCCATATAAGCGCCTGCTTTTCCCTCATTCACTTCTGAACCGTCAGCCATATAAGCGCCCACAATTACATCCGAATATCCATCTCCATTTACATCACCCGCTCCGGAGACAGACCAGCCAAAGAATGCGCTGTCTTCATCGCACTCGGCTGTCCAGTCGGCGGAAGCAAGCAATCCCGAGGAACTACCGAGATATACGAAAGCGCCGCCCTCCTCCATGTTTCCGTTGTCGTAATAAGGGGCACCCACGATTATATCCGAATATCCGTCTCCGTTTACGTCACCCGCTCCGGATACGGAGTTGCCGTAGTTTGCGCCTGCCTGATTGGATTCCCCGAACCAGTCGACTGACGCGGATATGGTAAGCCCGGAGGAACTTCCATGATATACAAACGCAGCTCCTTCATCTGTCTCTCCATTGTCGAACCTGCGAGCACCAATAATCACATCCGAATATCCGTCTCCATTTACGTCACCCGCCGAGGAAACCGAAGTGCCGTAGTTTGCGCCTGCCTGATTGGATTCAGCTGTACAGCTGGAATATGGGTTGAGACCTGATAAACTTCCATGATATACAAATACCATTCCTTCATTTGTTTCTACGTTATCGAAAAAAGGAGCTCCCACAATCACGTCCGAATATCCATCGTTGTTTACATCACCCGCCGATGAGACGGATCTACCGAAGTTTGCGCTTGCCTGATCGGACTGCGCCGACCAGTTGGGAGTTTCTGAAAGTCCGGAGGAATTTCCGTGGTACGCAAATGCCATTCCCTCGTTCGATTGTCCATTATCATAATAAGGAGCACCAACAATCACGTCCGAATATCCATCCGCGTTTACATCGCCCGCAGAGGAGACAGACCAGCCGAACTTCGCGCTTTCCTTATCAGATTCAACCATCCAGTCGCTAATATCATTAGGATCTGATTCTTTACGTCCGTAATACACAAATGCGCCGCCTTCCTCCGTTTCTCCGTTGGAGTATTCGGGAGCCCCTACAATCACATCCGAATATCCGTCCCCGTTCACGTCACCCGCAGAGGAGACGGAATAACCGAATTTTGTGCTATCCTGATCGAGATACCCAATCCATGCGTTCCACCGCCGATACAAGCCATCAGCACTACCGTAAAATCCATATGCGGCGCCATTATCTGTTCTATAGTGGTCATCATAAGGAGCGCCCACAATCACATCCGAATATCCGTCCCCGTTCACGTCACCCGCAGAGGAGACGGAGTAGCCAAACCATTCATCAGACCCAGGTGAGTCCTCTGTCCAGTCCGCGGTCGTGGGTAACCCTCCGGAACTGCCGTGATATACAAATGCTAAACCATCATCATTGTCGGCGAAAGGAGCGCCCACAATCACATCCGAATACCCGTCTCCGTTTACGTCACCCGCTCCGGATACAGAATGGCCAAAGTTGGCGTTACTTTCATCGGGATCAGTTCTCCAGTTGGGAGATACGGAAAGCCCGGAAGAACTTCCGTGAAAAACATAAGCCAATCCTTCATCCGTTTGACCATGGTCGTAATAAGGAGCTCCCACAATCACATCCGAATATCCGTCACCGTTTACATCACCCGCTCTGGATACGGAGTAGCCAAACCTTGCGTTTGGCTGACCGGATTCATATGACCAGTTGGGAGATACGGAAAGCCCGGAAGAACTCCCATGATATACATATGCTCTTCCTTCATCAGTTTCGCCTCCATCGTACCTATAAGCTCCCACAATCACGTCCGAATACCCGTCCCCGTTAACGTCGCCCGCAGTGGAAACGGATTTACCGAAGTTTGCGCTATCCTGATTGGACTGCGCCGACCAGTCTGGAGATTCGGACAAGCCTGAAGAACTTCCGAGATATACGAATGCACAACCTTCATCAACCTCTCCACCTCCGCCATCGTACCCTTCAGCTCCCACAATCACGTCCGAATACCCGTCACCGTTCACGTCACCCGCAGTGGAAACAGATACGCCAAAATATGCTCTTACCTGGTCGGGTTCGTCTGTCCAGTCGGGAGTTGCGGAAAGTCCGGAAGAACTTCCATGATATACGTAAGCTCTTCCCTCATCCGTTGAACCACCATCGAACCAGGGAGTACCCACAATCACATCCGAATATCCGTCGTTGTTTACGTCCCCTGCCGTGGAAACGGCTTCCCCGAAGTTTACGTGTGATAGATTAGGCTCGGCTGTCCAGCCGGGGGACTGGCTAAGACCTCTGCCTTTTACCGAAGGTGACACACTTAAATTTTCAACAGATGAACTGGTCGAAGAGATACTGGCACTTATCTTTATCGGATACACTATCTCTCTATCATCCGGTGAAATACTTAAATTTCCTTCTTTCTCTGATAGAAAATAAGGTATTTCTTTTTCGCTTGCGTCTTCTACTCCGGTAATTTGATAAATAATCTCTTTTTCGCCGTTTTTTAATACAAATCTGTCTTCCTCCGGAGTAATATCAAGGTTTTTCGTTTCGATAATCAAATCTACCAGTAAATTACCTTCTGGTTTGATATTTTCTTCTATTACCAGATTCTGCCGGATTCCGCTTTCGAAATTGGAATAACCAATTTCAACACCATCGCTTAAGCATTTAATATTATCTCCGTCAAGCGTGACATCTAAATCGCTAAAAATCTTTTTATCATTATCACCGATAACCTCAATCGATTTGATTTTCAAATTCCAGCTTTCTTCGTCAATTACTCTGTCCATTAGTTCCATTCCGTTTTCATCAATATAAGCGCGGAGATTATTAGCTCTATTCGCGAAATGATATTTTGGAGTATCGAATTTTTCACCTCTGTAATTGGACTCCTGTAATGACGGTTTGTATTCTTCTTTTTCTATATGCTCCATCGCCTTTTTCATCCATGGATCAGATACAACTGGTTCGCTTTCTTCCGTTGCCGCTACGATAAGTGGACTAAACAAACAAACGACTATACTGATTGATAAGAAAAAATTTTTCATAAAAAACCTCCCTGATTTTTTCCTGTTAACAATATAAATAAAGTAAGTGCTTTTATATATATTAATAATCATGGTATTTATTTTTTAGTGTTTTGTCAAGATGTTTTTTTGCCACAAACTCAACACCCAAAAATATTAACCACAAGATTAACACAAGATTTTTTATTGTTTAAAACCCGACACACACCAAAACAGAGAGTAACAACTAATAGCACAAATATCACGAATAAGTTTAAGAATAATTGTTTTTTATAAATATTGAAAATAAAGTTTTTTTATTTGTGTTATTCGTGTGATTCGTTGTTTCTCTTTTTTGTTCTTTAGTTATTCAAATGAAACGACAGCGGTTCCGTTGATTTTTCCTTGTGATACTTTTATAAGAACTTCGGGTATATCATCGAATTTATATAGTTCTATTCGAGATTTCAGTTTAAGATCATCGGCGATTTTTAAAAACTCTATTCCGTCCGTGCGGGTTATGTTCGCGACCGATTTAATGCTTCGCTCCATCCAGAGAAGATTCGTATAATCTTTGATTTCTATGGGAGACATGTAAATGGGGGAGAGAATAAGTCTTCCTCCGGGTGAAAGCAGTGATAAAACAGATGAGACAAGGTCTCCGGCAGGAGGATACAATATCGCGGCATCAAGCTTTACGGGAAATTTATCGTTGTAGTCACCGACCCAGTCGGCTTCCAGTTTCTTTGCCGAGTTTTGATTGTGTTCGCTCCTTGTGACCACGAAGCATTCTATGTCTTTGGCTTTCGCGATTTGAAGAACAAAAGCAGCCGTCGGACCGAAACCAAATAACCCTAATTTTTCTCCTTTCTTAACCTCAGCAAGGCGGTATCCTCTGTATCCGGTTATTCCCGCGCACATAAAAGGGACCTGTTCGGCAAAAGAATGGTTCTCTCCGGGGTGATAAGCAAAATCCTGGTCAATAACGATAAATTCGGTGTAACCGCCGTCAACGTCCCAGCCTGTAAACTTTGCATCATTGCACAGGTTTTCTCTTCCTGAAGTGCAGAATTTACAGGTTCCACAGGAGCTATAAAGCCATGCTGCGCCTGCTCTGTCTCCTGTTTTAAAAGAAATTACCCCGTCCCCGGTTTCATCGACAATCCCAACTATTTGATGTCCGGGGATGACAGGGTTTTTACGCATCGGTAAGTCCCCCTCTACAGTATGTAAATCGGTTCTGCAAATTCCTGTTGCCTTGATCTTTATTCTTATTTTGTTTTTCGGGACTTCAGGAATTGGAATATCTTTTTTTATAAGAGGTTTTGTTTCGGCTTTTCCCTGTTTTTCAAGAACCCATGCCTTCATTGCCCTCTACCCCCAACCAAAGAATTTAACCACAGAGAACACAGAGATTATTATTCTATTTATCCCCACAGCCTACTCCCCCGAATCAAAACACGGAGATCACAAAGCCCGCACAACTCCACTCCAGAAAATTTAACCACAAAATTTTTTATTGTTTTTCCCACAACGCCCTTTTTTTTAACAACAAATAGCACAAATCTCACAAATGAATTAAAGATACTCATTTTTATTAATGTATAAAATAAAATTCCTTGTTATTATTCGTGTTATTCGTGTAATTTGTTGTTCCTTATTTTTGGGGTTGTGAAGGGTAAAACAAATATAACTTTTTCTTTGTGTTCTTTGTGAGCTTTGTGGTTAGTATTATACATTTTATATTATTTGTATATTACTGATTAAATCATCTCCTTCTTTTCTGTAAACCTGTATGGCTTCTGGTATTGAGTTAAGGATGTCTCCCGCTACGATGCCGTCTTCTCCTTTCTTTTGGCTTACCAGATCTCCAGCAAGACCATGTATCAGGACTCCGGTTCTGACGGAGTTTTTAAACATATTCCTTTCGGTATCGGAAGGGACAATTTTTAACATACCGGGAATTATTCCTGTAAGAACATCACCCGAGCCCGCTGTAGCCATCCCTGGGTTTCCGGTAAGATTTATGAAAACTTCTCCGTCCGGACAGCCTATGAGCGAATTAGCTCCTTTGAATACGATAAAACATCCGTATTCAGCAGCTTTTTCTCTTGTAATTCGTACTCTATTTATTTTAGTTTCTTTTGTCTTTCCTCCGAATAATCTTGTGAACTCGGTAGGGTGTGGAGTTAAAACTGTCAGGTTTTTTCTTTTTTTAAGTATGTCTAAATTACCTTTTAAGGCGGTTAAGCCATCTCCGTCAAGTAAGAGAGGCTTTTTTATTTTTGTTGTCAGAGAACGAACCAAACCTTGAGTTTCTTTATCAAGAGAAAGTCCCGGACCCATTACAACGAAATCAACGTCTTTGGAGAAATCAATTAATTCTTTGAGGTTGTTTTTTGAGATCGAGCCGGTTTTTGTTTCTTTTTGCGGAAGAAGTACCAGTTCCTTACCTTTTTTTCCGATAAAAGAGGAAATAGACTCGGGTGCTGCCAGATAGGAAAGACCGCCTCCTGCTTTGAGAAAAGACATCGCGGAAAAATATGGGGCTCCGAGATATTTCTTAGCGCCTGAGATAAATAAGCATTTGCCGAAAGTCCCTTTATGTGTATCTTTTGCTCTTTTCTCTAAAGGTACAGGAAAATTTATTGCGGTTTTTATAGAATTATCATTGTAAAGCGGAGGAGGGAAAGAAATATGAGACAGGAAAAGTTTTTTCCAGTGTTCATATCCGGGGTAGTCAAGATTTCCTATTTTTGGAAGCCCAAAAGTTACCGTTATATCGCTTTTTACGGCAACTCCCATAATTTCTCCGGTATCCCCGTTAATGCCGGAAGGTATATCGACACTTACGATTCTTTTACCGGATTTATTTACAAGCTCGATTGTTTTTTTATAAATACCTTTAACTTCTCCTGAAAGACCCGTTCCAAGCATTGCATCGATAACTACGTCCGTTTCCTTGAGTGCTTTTTTTATATCGCTTTGATCTGGTTTTTTCTTGATTGATATGCCAATATTTTTTAATATTTTGAAATTCTTCTTTGTTATTCCTTTTGATTTTTGTTCTTCGGAGAGGAGAAAGAACCTGACTTGAGCGCCGTTTGAATAAAGTTTACGGGCAACCACCATTCCGTCCCCGCCGTTATTTCCGCTTCCGGCGAGGATAAGGAATTTATTATCTTTAATCCCGATTTCTTTTTCGATTGCATAGAAGACCGCGTTACCGGCGTTTTCCATTAGAAGTATTTCGTCAATGCCGTATTTTTTTACGGCGGTCCGGTCGAGTTTTCTTATTTCGGAAACTGAAGTTATTTTCATTATTCCCCCTGTATATTAGTTATTTTACGGATTTCTAAAGGATATGTCAAGACTTATTAGATAATTAGTCTAAAGTCCAACGTTAACTCAGGTACTAGGTGTTAGATTTTGGGTCTTAGGAAAAAATACTTCCTAACCTCCCAACTTGCTAAAATTCAACCCAATGAACTCAACAAACTCAATGAACCAATTCACTGATCTGAGGGATCTATGGAATTCAAAAAACAAGACCAGGCCCCTCAACCTGAACCCTCTACATTCCTATAATTATAAAAAAAACACCTAATAGCAACATTGCTATACCGACTGCAAAAGTCCGTAATGTATTAGTATTGGATAAACTATTTTTTATAAGATCCTCCTCTTTCGCAATTAACATAATAGGCTTTTTACGGATCTGAAAGCCCTTATCCGTGAGCTGTTCTGCAGAACCAACAACAACAATCTCGCTATCGGTTGGAATATATGTATCCCCGAATAGGTAATCGTATTTTGAGCGGTGAAGAGAATCGTTATAGGAAATAAGGTCCTCCGGAATGTGAACAGGTTTTTTGGATTTCTTAAAATCGCTTTCACCCATTTCCTTTAGTCTCTTAATTCTTTCTCCGAGTGATAAAGTCTCATTAGAAGAAGAAACATAATAATTAATGTCATCCAAACCTAAGAAATCAGCCCTTTCTGTGTTGATATTTATACGTCCGGTTCCGTCATCCACATCAAAAGATAATGAATTTTCCCCACTGGCAACTATCTGCTGTGCCGCTTTTGTTGAGCTGGGACCACCTGTTGCCGATTTGAGTTTCATCGATATTGTTCGGTATCTATAGTAAACACAAGGTTTCTTCGAATATGGACTCGATAATGTTTTATCTGCAATAATTTTCCCTTTTATTTTAACGGGACCCGTCTTAATATAATCTATTGACTGCAATTTGGCTTCCATAAAAAATTTGAATTTCTTGTATGCCTTATAGGCTGATACAATCAACCCGATGCCTATTAAGAGAAAAACCAGAGAAACGACTAATAATCCTGTATCCATAATTTTTTCCTCCTTATATTTAAATTAAACAAATTGTTTTTTGAATTTTAGATATTTATGAAGATTTGTCAATGGAAAATTAATCCAGAGTCTAAACTAAATCCTAAAGCCAAAATCCCTAATTCCAATAATCGGACGCAGATTAACACAGATTAAAAAAAGGATTTTTTTTGTTGTTTTTTACTTGAAACCCGGAAGTCTTACCCCTAAATTTCTACAGCCAGAAAGAAAGTTTGACAAGAGGTCCCGAAAAGGAGACCCCCGCGTAATTATTATAGTTGAAACCCAGACCGACATTAAATCTATAAAATGCGTAATTTAAAGAAGCGGAAAAATTATTGAAGTTAAGCGAACCATACGACGAATTTAAGGTGTATAAATCCAAAATATAATTAACGGGAAGGAAAACCTGTAAATTAGCCCCATAAGAGAATCGAGCTTCTTCGAGGGGTTCTATATAAAAAGCCCCTAAAAAAGGCGTTAAAATAAAACTATTTGTTGCAAAGGACATGCCGCCATTTATCGAATAAACAGTTAGTTTTTCCTCGCTTGAAAAAATATTCTGATAAAAACAATTAAAATGTAAGTTATAAAGGTTTGCGGAAATTTTTGCCGTAACTCCGTAAGTGTCATCTATATCCTTACCCAGATAGGCAGCTTCGACTGAAGAATTAAGGAATACGATTTTTCTCGGATGTTTATCCGTGTATATAGGACTGGGAGAAATTAAGTCGGAATCATCTATATAAGTGTAATCGTCATATATTACATCAAAAGAAATATTATCGTAAATCCGATAAAGTAAATCATTATCTGAATAATAATCATATTTATATTTTTTCTTATGGTATCTTCCATCATTATCATAAACGTAATCATGGTCATTTTTGTTTTTATAATCATGATCATAGTCATGTTTATCCTTATATTTATCTTTTTCTTTTTTCTTTTCTTTTCCCTTTACTTCAACTTTATATTCTTCTTTTTTCTTTTCCTTGACAATTTTATCTTTAACTTCCTCAATGCGGCTGTCTTCTTCAGGGGATTTTTTCTCCTCTTTTTTCTCTTCTACTTTTTCTTTTTCCTTTGTAATTTTATCTTTAATTTCTTGAATAAAACTCTTTCCCTCTGCAAACATTGGAATGAAAAACAATAATGTAACCAGAAATATGTTATTTATTTTATTTTTCATTTTCTCCTCCTTTATAAATAAGACCTTGTGAATCACCTATCGGTTTCATGTTTTGCCACGAAGGCTCCAAGGCACGAAGAAAAAAAAATTATTTAAGTACGAAATATACTAAAAACACTAACCCCCACCACCCCTTTATCGGTTTTTCTACTTGACATCCTTATTTTTAGTACTAAAATATAATATAAAAGGAGAGGAAATATGGCCGATATTAATTGGAAAGATTTTATACATTCAGACCCGGAAATTTTAGTGGGTAAACCTGTTGTTAAAGGTACTCGCCTCTCTGTTGAATTCATTTTAGGGTTATTTGCTAAAGGTTGGTTAGAACAACAAATATTGGAAAACTATCCTACTTTAACAAAAGATAGCCTGCGTGCTGTTTTGGCGTTTGCTGCGGAGTGCATGCGTGAAGAATCTTTATATGCAATAACAACCGATAAAAATTAATGTTTTTTCTTGCCAACGAAAATTTTCCTCTTACCAGTATAAAAATACTCAGAGAAGACGGATACAACGTAGAAAGTATATTAGAAAAGAATCCTGGAGCAAAAGACTTTGAGGTCTTAAAAAAAGCAAAGAAAGAAAAACGTATAATCTTAACTTTTGATAGAGATTATGGTGAGCTGATTTATAAATATAAGAAATTTCCTCCGCCAGGAGTGCTGTATTTTAGACTTGATCCTTATACTCCGGAAGAACCGGC
>CAZRYJ010000048.1:0-13745 GCA_964604245.1 uncultured bacterium
AGACAGGATTAACAAGATTTACAGGATTTTTTTATTTATTGTTTTTACTAAATCCTAACCCCCAAATCCGAAATCCTATTATTACCGCAGAGATGCCCCGATACAGTCATTCTTCCTTACGGGGCACGCAGAGGACGCAAATTTAAAAAGGATTTTGCATTTAACTAAATCCCTACCTCCACCCCCAATTTTTTAACATGTAGGACATGTAGTTACTGTAGTTTTTTTCACTAATTAACTAATCAACTAATTTACTACTTTTAGTTTGAAGTCTTCACTTTCACTGCCCCCAACCCTTCCGAAAAATCCCGGGCTGTCTCAAACTGCGGTTTGGCTACCCATCTATTAATTTTAAAGAAAAGAAAACGTATAATTCTAATGTAACCGTACTTATCGTTTTTCCTTACCATCGCGACGCCGTCCGAAAAATCGCCGGCTTCTTCGAATTGTGGTTTAAATATCCACTTACCCGCTTTATTGATGTATCCAAATTTACCGTTTAACTCTACCGCGGCAAAACCTTCCGAAAAACTCCATGCCTCACCGTACTGTGGTTCTATTACAATATTACCGGTTTTATCGATATAGCCGTATTTACCATCCACCTGTACTGCTGCTAACCCTTCCGAAAAATCCCAGACTTCATAAAAGTGAGGTTTGATTTCCCATTCACCGTTTTTATTAATAAAACCATATTCAAAGAATGCATCCACAAATATAGGTACAGCCGCTAAACCCTCTTTAAAACTCCAAACCTCATCAAATTGGGGTTTTATTACCATAAAACCCGCTTTATCTACAAATCCCCATTTCTCGCTAATCGAATCTTTGACCGGTGCCAAATTATCCGAAAAACTTAAGGCATTCCAAAATTGAGGTCTTATCACCCACTTACCATTACTATCGATAAAACCGTATTTATACACCATACCTATCAATTTCCCCACGGCTGCCAAATCTTCCGAAAAATCTTCCGCTTTTTCAAATTGCGGTCCAATTACCCATCTGCCGGCTTTATTAATGTAGCCGTATTTTCCTCTAATAAATACCCTGGCCAACCCTTCTGAAAAATTCCAGGCTTCAACAAATTGCGGCTTAATTACCATCTCACCATTAGTATTGACGTAACCGTATTTTCCACCAATCAATATTCTGGCTAAACCATCCGAAAAAGCCTCTGCTTCTTCAAACTGCGGTTTGATCACAATCTTACCTCTCTTATCTATGAATCCCCATTTTTCACCTAAAAGTGCCAGGGACAACAACATCACAAATAACAGTTTCCTCATAATTTCTCCTTTTTTATGAACCTCTGCCCCTCTGCGTCCAATTTAATTACTAATAATTAAATTTCAGCTATCAACGAAACAAAAAACAAACCAAAATATTTGGAGAGGTTGGGTGATCTGGTGCTTTTCTTGTGTAATCTCGTGGTTAACTTTACAATTGAGATTTTATCTTTTTAAACCTATCAGCGTAGTACGGCAGACTTGTTCCTCCGACCTTGCTTATTTCCGATTCACCCCTTCGAATTCGGTCCCCTGCGGGAGGGTGAGAAGAAAGAAGTCCCAATACTGCCGGCGGAGGATTGCCTTCCATTTTCTTGAATTTCTCAAAAACCTGGATCATGCCTTGTGGATTATAGCCCGCGTTCCTCGCGTACAATATTCCGTACCTGTCCGCTTCAAACTCGTTATCCCTGCTATAACCCTGAAGTATAAGCATTGCCGCAACATTCACAATTTCCCCGGCTACGCCTTCAGCTCTGTCACCAAGGGCAATTTGAGCAAGTATGGAATAACCATATATATTTTGCAGCTTTTTCATGGAATGTCTCGCGACAACATGACTAATTTCATGAGACAGAACGCAAGCGAGTTGGGCTTCGTTATCAAGAATCTCAAGCAATCCGGTATAAACATAAACATAACCTCCCGGACAAGCAAAAGCATTTATTTCCTTTTTATCTATCACCTTGAACTTATACTCAATATCCCTTCTGTCACACACCCTGACAATCTTCTGCCCCACTCCATTGACATAACTCTGTACGGTTGAGTTTTTCAATAATTTTTGCTTGGACTCTACATCAGAGGCAACCTGCTGTCCGATCTCGACTTCCTCAGGAGTGGAAATCAATATAAAATCGGTTTTCCCGCCGGGACCTGTAGTCACACATGAAATACTAAATAAGACTAACAAAATAATAAAATTTTTCATAAATAAATTATACTGAATTTTATCAGTTAAGTCAATGGCATTTTTGTTAGATCGTTGGGTCGTTGGATGGTTGGGTAGTTAAAAAAACCCTTAAAATCTGCGTTTATCTGCGTCCAAAATCAGGGTTTGGGATTTAGGATGTGGGATTTAGTAAAAACTACAAAAATTATTTTTTCTCTGTGTTCTCTGTGCGCTTTTTGTTTCTCTGTGCTCTCTGTGGTAAATCTTTTGTTTTAAAATCCTTCGTTTTTCTGAAACATTTTGCTATAGGATTGCGTCAAACATGATAAAAGGAGGAAAAAATGATAAAATACAAATTTCGATTTAAAAATAGATTCAAACACTTAGAAGAGAAATTTTACCCATCGACTGATTTAGGTTATTATGAAATATATAAACCCGAAACCAAATTTTTTTACAAATAAAAAGGAGGATTTATGGAAGATTTATTAATACCGATGGTGGCTATACTTTTTCCCGTCTTTATAATCTTTATTGTCTTCTACTTTATTTTCACAACAGATTATAAGAAGGAAAAATTAAAAAGGGAAGAAAGAATAAAAGCGATAGAAGCGGGAGTTGAATTACCCCCGGAACCAGTACCTCAGCCCCCCACCAAAACACCACTTGATAACTTGAAAGAAGGATTGACTTTTCTTGCAGTCGGGCTTGGTATTTTGATTGGAGTGGGGATATTCTTTAACAAAGGACTCTTAGGTATACCAATACAATTCGTTACAATATTCGGCTTCGTTGCTATCTTTGTAGGAATAGCCCGTGTGATTCTCTACAAAATCCAGGATAAATCGGAAAAGTAAACTAAAATTACCTTTGAAAAAAAGAGGAGCAGGTTAACCTGTTCCTCTTTTTTATTTCATGTATTAAAAACTTCTTAAGTCTGTTTCACACCTGGTGGTCTGCTAATGAGCGCAATTACCGCGCCTAACAGGCAGAGTATACCCGTAACGATAAATGCCATTGAGTAACTTTTTGTTATCTCAAGCACCCTTGGGGCAAAAAGCGAACCAAGCAATCCACCGACGCCATAAGCCGTAAAAACCAAACCATAATTGATGCCGATATTCTTGGTACCGTAAAAATCGGCGGTAATAGCAGGGAATATCGCAAGGTATCCGCCGAAACATAATCCGACAATATAAATTCCTACCCAGTAGTAAGGCGGGAATGCTTCAATGGTATTGTATAACAATATTGCGATACCACAGATAAGCAGCATAAGAAAAAGCGTTTTCTTTCTTCCCAGCATGTCGGACAGGCGCCCCCAGAATATTCTTCCTATTGCATTAAAGATTGCAAGTGTCCCCACAGCGAGTGCCGCAACTTTCGGGGTTAACCCGACAAGTTCCTGACCTATAGGCGATGTCTGTGCTATGATCATAAGTCCCGCCAGACAACCAAAGAAATACATTATCCATACAAGATAGAACGATAAGGAAGAAAGCATCTTTAAGGGGCCAAAATCCTGCTGGGTCATTTGTGTTTTTTCAGGTGATATCCATCCTTGCGGTTTCCAGCCCAAAGGTGGATTCCTCAATATCTGCGAACTAATTACGATTACACAGAGAAAAACTATTCCTAAAATTGCCAGAGTCGAAAAAACTCCCACCCCGTCTATGAGGGCACGAGCCACCGGAGCAACGATTAGGGCTCCGGCTCCAAAACCTGCAACACTCAGTCCCGTTATCAAACCCCGTTTATCAGGAAACCACTTGATTCCTGTCGCAACAGGACATACATAGGTAAAGCCGATTCCAAGTCCTGAGATAACTCCATAACCAATAGTAAGCCAGATAAACGAGTGCGAGAAAGAAGCTATCAACATTCCCACTCCTAAAATAATTCCGCCAACCGTAGCGACAAGCCTTGGACCAGCTCGATCCTGCCATCTTCCGCCAATTATTGTGGCAATAGCAAAGAATATTAAAACTAAAGAAAAGGGTAATGTTGCCTGGCTTGGAGTCAGACCAAGTCCACCCTCTGCGATTGATTGCTGCAGAGGTATACGAAATACGCTCCATGCGTAAATTGCGCCAAGGCATAGCTGAATGAAAATCGCTCCTAATACTATCAACCATCGGTTAAAAACTTTTTCTTCTGCCATCAGGAACCTCCTTTTATGCTCTCATTATTTTTCACTTAGCACTACCTATTCCATCCACTGCTTCAGGATTTGCAAGTGTAGAAATATCTCCGACAGCTTCTCCTATTGCCTTGGCTCTTATTACTCTACGCATTATTTTACCGGAACGGGTCTTTGGAACATCATTAACAAAACCTATCTCATCAGGTCTCGCTATCTTTCCTATTTCCTCTCCGACATGTTCTCTCAGTTCCGCTCTCAACTCCTCAGACGGTTCTATACCTTTTTTCAAAACTACAAAAGCAGCTATAGCTTCGCCCTTCAATTCATGCGGCTTTCCAATAACAGCTGCTTCTGCAACCTTTGCATGACTTACTAAAGCGGATTCCACTTCCGAGTTACCAATCCTGTGCCCCGCAACATTAAGAACATCGTCTGCCCTTCCCTGAACCCAGAAATAACCGTCCTCATCCTTTCTTGATACATCACCAGCAAGGTAAGTATTGGGGAATTTACTCCAATACACATTTTTATATCTTTCAGGGTCTTTGTAGAGTCCTCTGAGCATACCGGGCCATGGTTTAAGTATAACCAGATTCCCGCCAGCACTTGTAATAGGCTCACCTTGCTCATTATATACCGCAGCAGAAATTCCTGGCAGCGGGTTTGTAGCTGAACCGGGTTTCAGCGGCGTAATTGGTAATGGAGATATGCAGAAGTGACCTGTTTCTGTTTGCCACCATGTATCCATTATCGGGCATTTCTCTCTACCTATATACTTATGATACCATATCCAGGCTTCAGGATTTATCGGCTCCCCGACCGACCCAAGAAGACGCAAAGAATCAAGGTTGCATTTCTGCGGATGTTCTTCTCCAAGCCTCATATGTGCTCTGATAGCCGTGGGAGAGGTGTAGAGAACCGTTACTTTATGCTTTTCTACCATTGACCACCATCTCTGGGGTTCCGGAAAAGCCGGTGCACCCTCATATATTATTGAGGTCGTACCAAGAATTAACGGAGCATAGACAATATAACTATGTCCGGTTACCCA
The DNA here is from genome assembly GCA_964604245.1 of uncultured bacterium. GTDB lineage: Bacteria > Hydrothermota > UBA3072 > UBA3072 > UBA3072 > JAFGHJ01. Next base: position 5,376 of record CAZRYJ010000048.1, read on the forward strand.
TCCTATGTCTGCCGCACACCACCAGATATCATTTTCTTTTAAGTCAAATACCCATTTTAGTGTTTGCGCCGTGCCAACTGCATAACCTCCATGCGCATGTTGTATTCCCTTTGGTTTTCCAGTCGTGCCGGAGGTATATAAAATATACAGAAGGTCATTTGCATCCATTTTTTCTGTTTCACACTCTGCCGGCTGGTCCTTTGTGATTTCATGCCACCAACGGTCTTTTCCTTCATTCCAGGGCACATCATCTCCGGTACGTTTATAAACGATAAGATGCTCAACTGAAGGAGCCTTATTTAAAGCTTCGTCGGCTTGTTTCTTCAGAGAAACTTTTTTACCGCGCCTATAGAAAGAGTCGCAGGTAATAGCCACTTTTGCCGTACAATCATTAAGCCTGTCACCGAATGCCGTAGAACTAAAACCTGAGAAAACAACAGAATGAATTGCACCTATCTTTGCGCATGCCAGCATGGCTATCGGAAGTTCTACATGCATTGGCAAATATATACCTACTCTATCTCCCTTTTTAACCCCTAAACTCTTCAACGCATTAGCAAGCCTGTTAACCTCCGCATAGAGCTCCCCATAGGTCCATTTCTTTATATCACCCGGTTCCCCTTCAAAAATGTAGGCAACTTTATTTTTTATCTCTGTCTTCATATGTTTGTCAAGCGCGTCGTGAACGATGTTATATTCTGCTCCTACAAACCACTTGGCGAATGGAGGATTCCACTCAAGAACCTTCTCGTAGGGTTTGTACCATTCAACCAACTCTTTTGCCATCTCTGCCCAAAACCATTCTATGTCTTGAGCTTTTTCCAATAATTCCTTTAAGTCCTTTATACCGTGTTTATCCATCCATTTCTTGACATTGGTCTGCTCGACAAACTCCTGCGTGGGTTTAAAAACTCTTTTTTCTTCTAATAGGACACTTATATCCTTTTTTTCTTCGTTACTCAATTTCTCCTCCCTTTAATTTTTGCAATAGTTTGATTGAACTGAAAAATTTTAATTTAAAAAAGACTTGCAATTTATTATACTGGTGATTTAAATTTTGTCAATACCAGATACCCCCACCCTCCAAAATTATTATCACACAGAGACGCAGAGAACACAGAGCCCCACCACCCAACCCGTTTAATTGTATTTATTAAAAAACCCAACCAATAATAACAGCCCTACTTTATTTTATTGTGTCTATTTAAAGTCCAAATGACGGGAGTAAACAAAAGAGAGTTTGGGGTGACATTCTTGATTCTTCAGAACTGGGAAACCCCTCCTACAATAAAAAAGGAGTATCGAGTGCCGAGTTTCCACTACATATTATACATGTGAAAAAATTTAATCTTTTTTCTCTGTGTGCGCTGTGACTCCGTGTGAGAATTACACAAGAGGCACGAGGGATTGACTTTTCCCCCTCCTCATATAGAATAGATAAAGGAGACTAGCTGATGTTTGATATCAAAATCACAGGGACCGGATCTTATCTACCCGATAAAATTTTAACAAATTCCGATCTAGAAAAAATGGTGGATACCTCCGATGAATGGATTACAACAAGAACAGGCATTAAAGAAAGACATATTGCGGGTAAAAACGAAACACCTTCAGACTTAGCCACAGAAGCAGCAAAGAAAGCTCTTGATATGGCTGGAATCGGAGCGAAAGAATTGGACCTGGTTATGATTGCGACAATAACTCCGGACAATCTTTTCCCTGCAACTGCCTGTTGGGTTCAGAAAAAACTCGGCGTTAAACCCGGAGTACCCGCTTTCGATATAGGCGCTGCGTGCTCGGGATATCTTTATGGTCTTATCCTAAGCTCCATCATGATAAAAACAGGGGCTGCCAATAAGATACTTCTATGCGCAAGCGAAACTCTTTCAAAAATTACTAACTGGAATGATCGTTCCTCCTGTGTCCTTTTCGGTGATGGAGCCGGCTGTTCGGTAATCGAGAAATCAGAAGGAGATTCAAGTTTGCTTTCCTATGTTTGGGGCGCAGATGGAAGACTGGGAGACCTTTTAATCCAGCCTGCAGGAGGTACAAAAATGCCGGCATCTTTCGATACCGTAAAACAAAACCTTCATACCGTATCCATGCAGGGTAACGAAGTTTATAAACACGCCGTAACGAAAATGAAAAAAGCTGCTACAGAGTCCCTGAAAAAGGCTAATTTAAAGGGTGAAGATGTAGACATATACGTACCCCATCAAGCTAACATCAGAATAATCAAATCTACGATAAAGAGAGCGGGGATCCCTATGGATAAAACCATTGTTACGATTGACAAAACCGGAAATATGTCCGCTGCCACCATACCTGTTGCTATTGATTGGGCAGTAAGAGAGGGAAAACTCAAAAGAGGAAACATTCTACTATCAACAGCTTTTGGTGGTGGTTTTACATGGGGAGGCACAGTCTTAAGGTGGTAACTCGGTGATTGAATTAAGACTTCACGGAAGGGGAGGACAGGGAACTGTTGTCGCAACTAAAATACTTGCCGAGGCTCTATCTGCTGAAGGCAAATTCGTTCAAGCTTTCCCTGAATACGGTGTAGAAAGAAGAGGCGCTCCGGTTAGATCTTTCTTACGAATTAGCGATGATGTTGTATACGAGAGATCCAAAATATACGAACCTGACCATATCACTATTCTTGATCCTACTCTTATAGGATTAGTTGAACTTACAGATGGACTGAAAAGAGGCGGTTGGATCATTGTTAATACTACCCGGAAACCTGAAAAACTGGGCTTTGACAGTAAATTTAAGGTCGCCACTATCCCGGCAAAGGAAATTGCTCTTAAGTATCATCTGGGGTCCGAATCTTCTCCGATTGTCAACACAGCTATACTCGGAGGAATTATAAAAATCCTAAAACTCTGCAGTCTGGAGTCTCTTACAAACGCTATAAAACAGGAAGTCCCCGTCAAAAAAGAGGAAAACATCAAAGCAGCTAAAGAATCATATAGAAAAACAAAGGGTTAAGAAATGGCAAAAAAATCAGATAAAAAAATCATATATAAAAAAGAGAAAGAAATGCCCCCTTCTGCAATTTCTTTTTATTCGATGGATTACAACAAAACAGGAAACTGGAGGAATTTTCGCCCGGTAATAGATTATGAAAAGTGCACTTTTTGTATGATTTGCTGGAAATTCTGTCCGGAAGCCGCTATAAAACGTGAAAAGACAAAGAAAAAAGGCAAGGAAGAAGTCAAACCTGTAATTGATTATGAATACTGTAAAGGTTGTGGTATTTGCTGGGAAGAATGTCCCACAAGAGCCATAGACATTGAAGAGGAGACGGATTGAGAAAAGTTTTAACGGGCAATCATGCCTTATCTTACGGTGCTAAACTTTCCAGAGCCGAGGTAATATCAGCATACCCGATAACACCCCAAACTGAAGTTGTGGAGCTTCTCTCTCAAATGTGCGCTTCAGGAGAGCTGAAAGCAAAATTCATCAAAGTAGAATCCGAACACTCTGCTATGGCTTCACTCATCGGGGCTTCTGCTGTCGGGGTTAGAACATTCACCGCCACCTCCTCGCAGGGTCTCGCCCTGATGCATGAAATGCTCCACTGGGCTGCCGGAGCCAGGACTCCGGTAGTAATGGGTAACATCAATAGAGCCTTTGCCCCTCCATGGTCTGTCTGGACCGAACAGAACGATTCATTATCACAGAGAGATACAGGCTGGATGCAACTTTATGCTCAAAACAATCAGGAAGTTCTGGATTCGGTCATTCAAGCTTATAAAGTCGCAGAATCGCTCGACCTGCCTGCTATGGTAGTTCTGGCTGCTTTCGTTCTTTCACATACCTCAGAAACAGTTGATATCCCCGCTCAGGAGAAAGTAGACGAATTTCTTCCGCCTTATAAGAGAGAATATAAACTTGACCCTGATGAGCCTCATGCATTCGGAGGTTTGACAAAACCTGATAATTATTTTGAACTCAGATATAAAATTCAGAAGGCTATGGAAAAAGCTTTAAATAAGTGGGAGGAAGTCGGAGAGGAATTCGAAGCCTTATTCGGTAGAAAATACGGTTTGGTGGAGACTTATAAAGTTTCGGATGCAAAGAACTTAATTATCTCCTCAGCGACCATAGCTTCTACAGCAAGAAACGCGGTTGATAGCTTACGAGAAAAAGGCGAAAAAGTTGGACTCCTGCGAATAAGAGTTTTCAGACCTTTCCCTGCAGAAATGATCCGCAGGATTCTAAGTTCTGTAGATAAAGTTATTGTGATTGACAGAAATATTGGATTCGGTTCTTCGGGAATATTCTGCCAGGAAGTTAAAGCTGCTATGTACAACGAAAAAAACACACCTCCGATATTCGGAGTAATAGCGGGGCTCGGAGGGCGGGATGTCACCAGTAAAGATATAATTGAAATATACGAAGATGTTATTAAAATGGAAAAGCCGGAATCAGATATAATCTGGAAAGACCTTAAAATATGAAATCAAAAATACCGGAACAAGAAATAATGAGCTGCGGGAATGTTGCCTGTCAGGGATGCGGAGCTACTCTTGCAATGCGATATGCGCTTAAAGCTCTGGGGAAAAATACGGTCCTTACAATACCCGCATGTTGCTGGACGGTAATAGATGGGCCTTTCCCCCACTCTACGGTTAACGTACCCCTTTTCCATACTGCTTTCGCAGCTGGCGCATCTACCGCTTCCGGTATAAAAGCCGGATTTGAAATCCTGGGGAAGGACACTAACGTAGTTGCCTGGACAGGAGATGGAGCTACTTATGATATAGGACTTGGAACGGTTTCGGGTGCAGCCGAGAGAAATGATGACATACTTTATGTGTGTTATGATAACGAAGCTTATATGAATACAGGTAATCAGAGGAGCAGTTCAACACCACTCAAAGCCTGGACTACGACCACTCCCGTAGAGAGCCCTAAAGAAAGTCATAAAAAGGACATCATTTCAATAATGGCGGCGCACCGAATACCCTATATCGCGACAGCTTCAATTGCTTATCCCGAAGATATGATAGAGAAATTCAAAAAAGCTAAAGATATTAAAGGTATGAGATTTATCCTTGTCTTTTGTCCCTGTCCGACAGGCTGGAAGTATGCTCCGCAATTAACGGTAAAATTAGCCCGGCTTGCTGTACAGAGCAATCTTTTTCCGTTATTAGAAATTGAAAACGGTACAAAATGGAAATTGACGAAGAAAATTGCCCACCCAAAACCGATCGCCGAATATTTGAAACTACAGGGAAGATTCAAACACTTGAACAAGAAAGATACAGCGGAGATTCAACAAATTGTTGAGGCGGATTGGAACCTATTACTCAAAAAAATAGAAAAATAAATCATTCAACAAACTATTGATTATTACGAAATATTATTTAGAATATTTGAAAGGAGGTTTGAATGTCAGGACATTCAAAATGGCATAGCATAAAACACCAGAAGGCCTCTGAAGATAAAAAAAGAGGCAAGGTGTTTTCCAAATTATCTCGTAAGATTTCGGTAGCAGCCCGGAGTGGTAAAGACCCCGAAAAAAATGTTGAACTTCGAAACGCCGTCCAGGAAGCAAAAGACAATGACGTACCAAAAGATAATATCGAAAGAGCAATACTTAGAGGCTGCGGAGAACTTCCCGGTGTGGAATATACGGAAATAAAATACGAAGGTTACGGTCCCGGCGGTGTCGCTTTATACATCGAATGCTTAACCGACAACAAGAACAGAACAGCATCCGATATGAGACACGCAATGGAAGCACACGGAGGAAAATTGGGTGCGGAGGGATGTGTTTCATATCTATTCGAAAAAAAAGGATTGATATTTGTACCAAAGAAGGGCACTTCAGAAACGGAAGTTTACGATGCGGCTATAGAAGCCGGGGCATTAGACATAATCGAAGAAGACGACGCTTATGAAATCCAGACCAATCATACCGAACTCCATAAAGTATATAAAGCACTCCAGGAAAAGAACATTCCCGTCGGACAGTTTGAACTTACTTTCCTGCCAACTGCCACAAAAACGGTAGCGGATAAGGATGCCAGAAGAATACTTAAACTTTTATCCGTTCTTGAGGACCATGATGACGTCCAGGAAGTTTATTCTAACTTTGACATTCCGGATGAAATACTGGCAGAAATAGGTTCCGAAGATTGAAAATAATGGGAATAGACCCGGGGCTTTCCCAAACCGGAATAGCAATACTATCGGAAGAAAAAGAAAACGCTGAACTTTCCTGGGAAATATTAAAACATAAAATATCTGAAGATAGACTCTATAAATATTTCAAATCACTCTCTAAACTTATAAACAGAGTGAAACCGGACCAGATTGTAATAGAAAGTATCTTTAGAGGACCAAACACAAAAACACTTATAAAGTTAGCTGAACTCCGCGGAGTATATCTCTTACTCTCTCAAATGGAAGGTTTGCCTATTTTGGAATTTACACCCCGAGAAATAAAACAATCGGTAACCGGTTCCGGAGCTTCTTCCAAGGAACAGGTGAGATACATGGTTAAGAAAATATTGGGCATTAACGAGAAAATCCCTCTGGATGTTTCCGATGCTTTTGGTGCAATAATATGTTATCTTAACAAAAATAATAAATATGCTGGAATCAATTAAAGGAGTAGTTTTAGACATAGAAAAAGATAAAATCAGCGTCAGCGTTGGCGGTTTTGGTTTTTCTATTAATACGGTTATGGAGAGCGAAACTCCTACCGTAGGTGACGAAATTTTCTTATATACCCATCTATCAATAAATCAAAATGGTGTTGATATTTACGGCTTCGAAAACAAACTGGAAAAAGAACTTTTTAGAACAATTATCAAAGTCCCGAATATCGGACCCAAGACTGCTTTTTCTCTGATGTTGGGCCTCGGGGGCAGCGGCATAAGGAAAGCTCTGGATGCGAATGACCCTGAACCTATATCAAAAGTAAAAGGAATAGGCAGCAAAACTGCCAAAAGGATAATTCTTGAACTGAAAGATAAGTTGAAAATGGCACCGGGAAAAGAATTCGAAGAAGCGAAAAAAGCTCTCATCTCAATCGGTTACAGTTCGAAAGAAGCAGATCAGGCAATATACGAAGTTGTAAGAGATGAGGATTTTCTTTCGGTAGATGAAATAGTAAAAAAGGTTTTAAAGGAAATATGAGAATAACATCTCCTTCAAAAGACCCAATTGATGCTCAATACGAGAAAAGCCTTCGCCCCAGATCCTTCTCGGAATTCATCAATCAGGACAGAGTAAAAGAAAACCTCAAAGTTTTCACAAAAGCAGCAAAAAAAAGAGACGGGCCTCTGGATCACGTCCTTCTTTTTGGTCCGCCGGGTCTTGGAAAAACAACACTGGCTCACATCATTGCCAGGGAAATGGAAGTTGACATTACATCGGTAGCCGGTCCCGTTCTTCAAAGACCAAGAGATCTTGCAGGAATCCTCACAAAACTTCATAGATTCGATGTGTTATTTGTAGATGAAATACATAGAGTCAATAAAGACGTAGAAGAATATTTATATCAGGCTATGGAAGATTTTTCCATAAATATAATGATAGATTCCGGTCCGGCTGCGCGTTCAATAGAAATAAATCTTCAGCCTTTTACGCTCGTGGGAGCAACAACCAGAACAGGTCTTCTATCCTCGGCTCTGCGTTCACGATTTGGATATATTCCACGTTTAAACCATTACCAGCCTGAGGATTTAAGCGAGATAATCAAACGTTCTTCTTCTATTCTTGATATCAAGGTAAGCAGTGACGCATCGAATGAAATAGCAAGAAGAGCACGGGGAACTCCAAGAATAGCGAACAGACTCTTACGGCGGGTTAGAGATTTTGCAGACGTAAAAGGCAAAGGCGAAATCGATTTAGATATAACAAAGTACGCTCTGGAGCAACTCGAAGTGGATACCCGGGGACTTGATATTATGGATAAAGCAATACTTGAAAGTATAATAGAAAAGTTTAACGGAGGTCCCGTGGGGTTAAATACTCTTGCCACTTCGGTTGGAGAAAAAGCGGAAACAATAGAAGAGGTTTTTGAACCGTTTTTAATAATAAGCGGTTTTCTTAAAAGAACCCCGCAGGGCAGACAAGCAACACCACTTGCTTACGAACATTTAAAGATTAATCCTCTTAAGGGAAAAGGTAAAACGTTATTTTAAATAAAGAAACCACAGATTACACAGATTAACACAAGATTTTTTATTTGTTTTACCTAAACCACCCCCAAAAAATATTCTCACACAGAGCCACAGAGAACACAGAGAAGAATAGGATTAGAAGCAGTGCAAGTCCACAGTTCAGGGATTAGGGATTAAGGGTTGGATGCCAAATGAAAGTAGGCCACCCGGGTCTTGCTTTTTATGG
>CAZRYJ010000049.1:0-13618 GCA_964604245.1 uncultured bacterium
GATCTTTCACAGGAAGTCCTTGAAAGTGAGGCTGCAACTTTGTTTCTTGTGGATCGTGATACGGATGAACTGGTCTTTAAGATTGTCAGCGGTCCTATGGCAGGTGAATTACAGGGAAAAAGGATAAAAATCGGAGAAGGAATAGCAGGTAGGACTGCCAGGGAAGGAAAGTCCTTTGTTGTGAATAGACCTGTAAAAGCGGGGTACGCAGATAAATTTGATAGGCAAACCGGTTTTAACACGGAATCTCTCCTTGCGGCACCTCTTATAGTAGACGGAGAAACTATTGGAGTAATTGAGGTGATTAATAGTCAAGGAGGAGATTACACCGATAGAAGTAAGGAGATATTAGAACAGTTGGCTGCCCAGGTTTCTTCCGAACTTAAAATGGCTCTTCTCAGTGAGCGTCTTTCGAAGTCCGAAGATTTTCTAAACTCTGTTATTGATTCTTTGCCGGGAGGAATAATCATTTTGGACGAAAAAGGGTTTATAAGGAAATCGAATTCGACAGTTGAAGAGATACTCGAAAAAAAGGATATCGAGGGGAAAAGGCTTGAAGAAGTTTTGCCCTACAGTGATATTTTAAAGAATATCAAAAAAACTCAGGATAAAGGAAGTTTTGAAGCGGTTATTCGAAAAAATGGGAAGGACTCTCATTTTAATTTTGAGTTGTCCAGAGCCAAAGAGGTAAGTTCTTCCGGTATAGAGATGGAGTATATCATTATACAGATTGGTGATATTACTGAGAGAATAGAGCTTGGTAGACTGAAGTATCTGCAGGAAGCAAATGCCAATTTCGTGTCCGGATTATCACATCGTCTCCGGACACCCCTTACACCTATTTTGGGTTTGTCCGGTATTTTAAAAGAGCAGAAAGATTTTCCGGAGAAATACAAAGAGATGGTCGAGATAATTCACGGCGCGTCTTTGGAAATGAAGGATATGGTGGAAAAACTCCTGGATATTGCAAAGATAGGAGCAAATAAAGCCATAGATATTAATGAAAAAGTAGACCTTAACCTGGTTTTGAATGAAATAATCTCGGGTTTCGATTATGTTCCTTTTGAATTTAGTAAAAGGAAAAAGAAATTATTAATAAAAGGTAATTATATTTGGTTGGTCAAATCTCTTAAGGAATTATTTTCAATTGGTTTAAAAGAAAGAAGTGAAAATTTACGGGTAGAATTAGAAGGAAAAGGTAAATATGTATATCTTCACTTAAAGGGTTTTAAACCGTTAATAACCGATTTCTCCAAACTGGAGAATACTCCTATCTTTCAATTCGATAATCCCTTAACAGGTGATTCCGATATAAAATATTTAGACATTCCTCTTATACGATTGATATTGAATCAACACAATGTAAAAATTTCGGTCAATGAAGCTGACGTCTTACTTTCCTTGCGTTTTGAAAAAGCCGGTAAATGAAATTTAGTCTTTTGTTACAAGTTATAGACCGGAGAATAGATAAGACTAAAAGAAGTATGCGCAATGATTGTGGATATTTTTTTTAAATGATGTCCAATACACTACAAGTATGTTCATTTTGGATGGTTCTTCAACCAAAAAGAGATTAACATGAAGATTCTGTGCATTGATGACGATCAAGTCGACAGAAAGATAATTCAGCGTAGTCTAAAACAAAAATTCGGAGATGAATTGAGTCTTGAGACAGCTGCCACAGCTGATGAAGCATTCGAAAAGCTCAAGAAGGATCACTTTGATATAATCTTCCTGGACTATATGTTAGGAGATACTACGGGACTTGAATTTTTGGACGAGTTGAATAATAAAAAAATAACTTCTCCGGTAATATTATTAACAGGTTTGGGTAATGAGGAAGTTGCGATTGAGGCTTTGAAGCTTGGAGCTTATGACTATTTTACCAAAGACCAACTCAAGAGCGAGAGGATTTTCCAGAGCATAATTAATATTACCGAACGCAAGAAGGCGGAAGAAAAAATAAAATTTGAAAGAGAAAAACTTCAGAATATTATGGATAGTATGGTTGACGGGATTACTATAACTGATATGGAAGGAAAGATAGTTTCGGTAAACAATGCGGCACTGAAGCAACTTGGTTACAAAGAAAATGAGGTGATTGGTAAGATTCTGGGAGAGGTTTTCTTTGAAGAAAAAGATGCTCCAAGGTTCAAAGAAATTGTTGAGATGTTGGCTTCAGGGCAGATAATAAAGACCCAGGAATTTAAGGTAAAACGTAAAGATAAGACAAGCTTTCCCGTGAGCGTCAATTTGTCTTTTTTAAGGGATTCAGGGGGACAACCGGAAGCTATAGTCGCTGTACATAGAGACGTTACCGAGAGTAAGAAGAGGGAAGAAGATCTCAGAAAGACAAAGGAAGAAGCGGAAATCGCCAACAGAACAAAGAGTGAGTTTCTTGCTACAATGAGTCATGAGATAAGAACACCAATGAACGCAATAATAGGTATGGCGGAACTGCTCTCCGAAACTAAGTTAGATAAAAGCCAGCAGAGTTATGTTGAGATGTCGCGGAATGCCGGAGAAAATCTTCTTGGCATTATAAATGATATTCTGGACCTTTCGAAAGTAGAAGCGGGAGAGATTAGACTTGAAAAAGCTGGATTCAATATTGTTGAAGTTGTGGAGAAAACCTGTGATGTTATGGCGTTTCGTGCTCACAAAAAGGAGATTGAACTCTCCCAGCATATAAATCCTAGAATACCTGTAGATCTTATTGGTGATCCTACAAGGCTTCGGCAGATTTTTTTGAATCTGTTAGGGAATGCTATCAAGTTTACTGATAAGGGAGAAGTAGAATTAAGCATTGACTTTGAAAGTGAAGAAAAGAGGGAAGTCTTTAAGGAGGGAGACGGAAGGAAGAATGTTTGTTTACTATTTTCTATTAGGGATACAGGCGTTGGGATTCCAGAAGACAAGAAAGAAACTATCTTTGAATCCTTTACTCAAGCTGATTCTTCTACCACTCGTGAATATGGTGGAACCGGTCTTGGTCTTACCATATGTGAGCGGCTCGTTGGATTAATGGGAGGGAATATCTGGGTTAAAAGCGAGGTAGGCAAGGGTAGCACTTTTTACTTTACTGCAAAGTTTGGTATAAGAGAGAAAAGTTTAAAATATATTGAACCTGAGGAAATGGAAGAATTAGCTATAAAGGATTTAAGAACTCTAGTGGTAGATGATACTGCAGCAAACAGATTGATATTGAGAGAATTTCTTACCCTTTGGGGAGCTAAGGTTGCAGAAGCGGAAAACGGGAAGGAGGCAATCTCAATGCTAAAATCTTCATTTAGTGAAGCCGAACCTTTTGAACTAATTCTGCTTGACTGTAGAATGCCTAAAATGGGAGGATTTGAGGTTATGGAAAAAATCAACAAGGAGGTTCCTAAGGGTTATGTTACAGTTATGATGCTAACCTCAGATAATAGAGCTGATGATTTCTCCAGGATTGAGAAATTGGGAATAGGAGCCTATCTTGTTAAACCTGTTAAAAAAGAAGAATTGAAGATAGCGATTATTGATACACTGAGAAGGAACAAGGTTGCAGCGAAGAAACAGCCTAAAGTAAAGGAGGATAAAGAACTGTCTCCTCTAAAAATACTCCTTGTCGAGGATACTAAAGATAATGCTCTTCTCGTCCAGGCATATCTGAAGAAAACTCCCTATGAATTGGATATGGCAGAGAACGGAAAGGTCGCGGTGGATAAGTTCAAGTCAGGAGATTATGATCTTGTTCTTATGGATATGCAGATGCCTGTTATGGATGGATTTGCAGCTACAGAGAAAATAAGAGAATGGGAAAAGAATGAAGGCAGGGAGAGAACAGCAATCGTTGCTCTTACCGCATATGCAATGAGGGAGGAGGTAAAAAAAACACTTAATGCGGGATGCGATGCACACCTCAGTAAGCCAATAAAGAAAAAGGAATTAATGAAGATGATCAAGGGATATGAATGATTGGCTTAGAGTTTAGTGGCACGAGTTTTATGTTCGTAGATTCCTTGAATCTAAGGTGTGTCTTTTTAACAGCCCAACGCACTAACGGATAAACCGACTAATCAGTTGTAAATCTGCGTGTATCTGCATCCAATTATTGTGATTGGGTTTAGCTTTGTGTTTTAGTGTCTTCGTGGCTATCAACTGAAGTTATCTTGACTTTTATATGTATTAGACTATAATGAAGCTAAGGAGAAAGATTATATGGATAAAGAATTAAAGATTTTTTTTCGTGAACTTGTCGAGGCTCCCAGTCCTTCCGGTTTTGAGGAGCCCGCTCAGGAAGTATACAGAAAGTTTGTAAAAAAGTATTCCGACGAAGTCAAAACAGATGTCCATGGCAATGTGATTGCTCTGCGAAAAGGTAAAGGAAAATTGAAACTTATGGTTTCCGGTCACGCTGATGAGATTGGTTTTATGGTCAATTTTATTGATAGCGATGGCTTTATATACTTTCGTCCTATAGGAGGTGTTGATCCTTCTGTTTTGTCGGGACTTAAAGTAGATATTTATACAAGTAAAGGAAAAGTGCGTGGGGTTATCGGCAGGAAAGCTATTCATATGATGGAAAAAGAGGAAAAAAGTAAGACACCCAAGTTAAAGGATCTGTGGATAGATATTGGAGCTAAGGACAAAAAGCAAGCGGAAAGTATCGTTTCGGTTGGAGATCCTATAACTTTTCAGTTAGGTATGGAAGAAATGAGAAATGATCTTGTACTTACAAAAGCAACTGATAATAAAGCCGGAGTTTTTGCCACAGGAGCGCTTCTAAAATATTTAGAGAAGGAGAAGATTTCGGTAAATTTGTTTTGTGTTTCTTCGGTTCAAGAAGAATTAGGACTTAGGGGTGCCCGTACCAGTGCGTTTGGCATTGCTCCCGATTTGGGTCTGGCGTTTGATGTAACAATTGCTACTGATCATCCAACTACCGAGAAAAAAAAATACGGAGATATTTCTCTTAACAAAGGTCCCGTAATTGCAAGAGGCGCAAACATTAATTCTGTTGTTTTTGATATGTTGATCGAAACGGGCAAGAAAAACAATATTGATTATCAAATTGAGGCAGCTCCAAGAGCAACCGGTACGGATGCAAATGCTATGCAGCTTAACAGAAGTGGTGTAGCTACAGGTTTAATCAGTTTCCCTAACCGTTATATGCATACTCCCATCGAAATTGTTTCTCTGGCTGATATTGAAAATGCGGTAAAGCTTGCAGGAGAGTTTGTTAAGAAGTTGAACGATAAAATAGATTTTACCCCGAGACTGTAATTTTTTTTACTTTCTTATAATCACAAAGGCGATATAAAGCATGTAGAAAAGGAGGAGTATTCCTCCTTCTTTTTTTGATATTTTACTCTTTGTGTATGCAAAGACAAGAAGAACAGCAGATATACCAATAACTATTAATAAGTCTCTAAAAGCCAAAAGGGGAAATTTAATGGGACGGATTGTTGAAGTTACCCCGAGTACAAACAAAACATTGAAAATATTGCTTCCTACTACGTTGCCTATGGCAATATCCGATTTTCCTTTTTTCATTGCGGCAAGGGAAGTTGCCCCTTCCGGAAGAGAAGTCCCAAGAGCTATTATTGTAACGCTTATCATGATTTCGGATATCCCAAGTCTTCTTGCTATAAGAACGGCGTTGTCAACTATCAGATGAGCTCCGAGAAGAACCCCGGCTATACCAATTATTGATAAAGCGGTAGCTTTAAATATTTGTTTTTTTGAATGCTCAATTTTTGTTGGAGTTGTATTAAGGTGAAAAATTCTTCTGTCCTTTCTTGCCATAGAGTAGAGATAAGAAAGATAAAGAGAGAAAAGAATAAGTAGAATTATTCCGTCAAATCGCGAAAGGTAGGCTTCTCCCGTGCCGTACCAATCGTCACGAACAAGAAAAATAAGTAGAATGATTGTTATCAGACAAAAAGGTATTTCCCATTTTATAGTTGACTTTTTGGCTTTAAGAGACCATACCAGAGCGCCGAGTCCAAGGACTAGACCGATGTTTGCGATATTGCTTCCGATAACATTCCCAAAAGAAATCGAGGGATAGGATGAAAGAGCTGCTTTAATTGAAACAGCCGCTTCAGGTGCGCTTGTACCGAAAGCTGTAACCGAAAGACCAATGAATAGAGGAGAAAGTCCGTAAATCGAGGCAAGATCGACTGCCCCATCAATCATAGAATCGGCTCCTTTAACCAGCAGAATAAGTCCTATAACAAGAAGGAAATAACTCATATCTTATTGAAGATAGAAAATAAGCCGTTTTTGTCAATCCCACACCCGATAATTGGACGCAGATAAACGCAGATTTTTTGGATTTGAATCCCCCCTCCACCCCAGATTAATTAGCCACAGATTTTCACGGATTAGCACGGATTGCCCAACTACCCATCCCTAAATACTTTTTTGTTTTTAAACAACAAAATAAATCTTTTTTTTATCAGTGTTTATCTGCCAGCCCCACTTGCCCTGTGGAATAGGAATTCATCATGCAACAACTTCCATTCCACGGGGCAGGCCCCGTAGGGAGGAACGACCGTATCAGGGTGTACTCTGTGGTAATTTTTTTCCTGTCTTTTTCCCCTTGACAAAATCTCGAAATATCGTAATTATAAAGTATCTCTTCGGGGTTGGGTGAAATTCCCAACCGGCGGTAAAAGCCCGCGAGGAGTAATCCTGATTCGGTGAAATTCCGAAGCCGACGGTTAAAGTCCGGATGAGAGAAGAGAATTAAATTGAGAAACCCCCGGAGAGGGGTTTTTTTTATGAATAGATTAGATGAACATTTTATAAGAGAAACATTCGAGCTTGCCAAAAAGGGCGAAGGAATAGTTTCTCCTAATCCTCTTGTCGGAGCTTGCGTCGTAAAAGACGGTGTTGTCGTGGGCAGGGGTTATCACAAAGGTATGGGAACCCCACACGCGGAAGTAGAGGCCATCGCCCAGGCGGGTGACCAAGTAAAAGGCGCTACTTTATATGTTTCACTTGAGCCCTGTTGTCACTATGGTAATACGCCTCCCTGTGTGGAACGTATAGTGTCCAGTGGTATAAGCAGAGTCGTTGCTCCGATAAAAGACCCCAATCCTTTTGTTAATGGTAAAGGTTTTGAATATCTGGAAAGTAAAGGCATCAGGATCAAAAATGGTATTCTTGAAGAAGAAGCAAAGGAATTGAATTCTTTTTACTTGAAATATATTACAACGAAAACACCTTATGTGATTTTAAAAGCAGCAGTTACTCTTGACGGAAGGATAGGAGACCCCAAGAGAGAAATTTTCAAGATATCAGGAGAGGCGTCGCATAAGGAAGTTCACACCATGCGAAATAGAGTCGATGCATTGTTAATTGGAGTCGGAACTGTTTTGATGGATAATCCCAGGCTGACTGTACGAGAAGTTAAAGTGAGCAAACAACCTTACAAAATCATAATAGATCCCGGGCTACGTTGCCCTCTGGACGCGAAAATTTTCAAGGAAGGCGGTAAGGTTATTCTGGTAACAATTGATGAGAACGCAAAAGAGAAATATCCTGATGCGATAATATGGAGTTTCAAAGAAAAGGATGGTTTAATAGATGTTAAGGATATATTGAAGAGAGCGGGTAAGGAGAATATCATTTCCATTATGGTAGAAGGAGGCAGTGAAACTTATACTCAATTTGTTAAGGCAGAAGTTGTAGACAAGTATCTTCTTTTCTTTTCTCCTTCCTTTATAGGTAAAGGCGTTCCGCTTTTAAATTCTTCATTAGAAAGAGTTTTTTTAGATGTAAGTGCAAAAAAAATGGGAGAGGATGTTTTAATAGAGGCGATAAATGTTCACGGGAATAATTAAAAATATAATCAAGCTTGATAGGTTGAAAAAAGGCGGAAAAGATATGAATATACATATAAGACTTCCATTTCCCCTGAATATTGGTGATAGTATTGCCCTTAACGGTGCCTGTTTGACTGTATCCAAAATAGCAGGAAAAACCTCGATTTTTGATGTTTCTTCCGAGACTGTAAAAAGAAGTAATCTTCCTCATCTCCATGTTGGCGATTGGGTAAACATTGAGCCTTCACTTTCTATTAATGATTTGCTTCATGGGCATCTTGTTTACGGACATATTGATGGTGTTGGTAAAATATTGAGTATAAATAAGACCCCGGATTCTTCTGAGTTTGTGGTTGAGTATCCTTCAGCGCTAGCAATGTTTATAGCTGAAAAAGGCAGTATCGCGCTTGATGGAGTTTCTCTTACAATTACTGAAGTTAAGGAAAGCAGTTTTAAAATTGTTATGATTGAGCATACATTGTCAAATACAAACTTTAAATACAAAAAGAAAGGAGAGCTTTTGAATATTGAAGTAGACCCTTTAGCCAGATATTTACAAAGATTATTGGAATTCAGATGATTGAATTCAGTTTGATAGAAGATATAATTGAAGAGGTGAAGAAAGGTTTTCCTATTATTATCGTCGATGACGAAGGCAGGGAAAATGAAGGAGATTTTGTTGTGGCTTCGGAGAAAGTTACCCCGGAGATAATCAATTTTATGGCAAAGGAGGGGCGTGGATTGATTTGTATTTCACTGCTTGAGAAAAGATTGATTGAGCTTGAATTGCCTTTGATGACAACAAATATTACAGCTCGCCACGGAACTGCTTTTGCCGTTTCCGTAGATGCCAAAGAAGGTACCAGTACGGGTATAAGCGCGTTTGATAGGGCGCTTACCATAAAAAAGCTTATCGACCCTGAAACGAAAGCCACGGATCTTTCAAGACCCGGGCATATTTTTCCGATAAAGGCAAAAGAAGGAGGTACTTTAAGAAGAGCCGGTCATACTGAAGCTTCTATCGATATTGCGAAAATCGCGGGGTTATATCCTTCAGCTGTTATTTGCGAGATAATGGATGAGGACGGAACAATGGCAAGATTGCCGCGTCTCCTTGAGATTACAGAAGAACATAATCTTAAAATGGCAACAGTAAAAAGCTTGATAGAGTACCGGAGAAAAAGAGAAAGATTAATTAATAGAGAAGCAGAAATCGATTTTCCAACTAATTTCGGGAGATTTAAACTGATTCCCTATTCGAATATCATAGATGATAAGGTTCATCTTGCTCTTGTCAAAGGGGAAGTCGCGAACCAAAAAGACGTTCTCATCAGAGTTCATTCCGAATGTTTAACAGGCGATACACTTCATTCCCAGCGGTGTGATTGCGGAGGTCAACTGGAAAGCGCCCTGAGAACTATAGAGAAAGAAGGTAGGGGTGTTTTATTGTATATGCGACAGGAAGGTAGAGGAATTGGATTGCTAAATAAGCTTCGAGCTTATAAACTTCAAGATGAAGGACTAGATACGGTACAGGCAAATGAAAAGTTAGGGTTCAAAACAGATTTACGTGATTATGGAATAGGAGCTCAAATTCTTAAAGATCTTGGTCTTTCTACAATTCGTCTTCTCACCAATAATCCGAGGAAGATTGTAGGGCTTGAAGGATACGGTCTTAAAGTTACAAAAGGGATTCCAATAGAAATCAAACCCACCGAAGAGAATATTAAATATCTAAGAACAAAGAAAAACAAATTAGGTCATACACTTAAAAATGTATAAATATATATTCTACTTAATTATTTAAATATAGGTAGAAAAGGAGGTTAAATGGAATATAAAGGTTTAATCAAAGGTAAGGGAGTTAAAATAGCAATTACTATATCGCGTTTTAATTCCAGGGTCACCAATCTATTAAAAGAAGGAGCAATTGATTGTTTAACGCGACATGAAGTTAAAGAACAGGATATAGATATTTATTGGGTACCTGGTTCTTTTGAATTGCCCATGCTTCTTTCCAGGGTAGTTAATATTAAAAAATATGATGGTTTTTTAGTCCTTGGAACTTTAATAAGAGGAGAAACTCCTCATTTTGACCATCTGACAGCTGAAACGACGAAAGGTATAGCCAAGATCTCATTGCAAATAGAAAAACCTGTTGGATATGGGGTTATAACTGCCGATACTGAAGAGCAGGCTCTTAGTAGAGCCGGTATGAAGGTTGGAAACAAAGGTTGGGATGCAGCGACGGCAACACTTGAGATGATAAACCTTTATGAGAATCTTAAAAAGTGACGAATAAAGGAAGCAGAAGGCTTGGTAGGGTTCTTGCGGTTCAAACACTCTATCCTGCCAGAATAAATTTAGAATTTTTACCCGATAACCTCGAAAAAATTGTCGGTTTAAATAAACAGGATTACACTGATGAAACTGTAACTTTCGCGAAGATTCTGCTGGACCTCGCGCAAAAACACCTGGAGGAGGCGGATGAATTAATTAGAACGGTTCTTGAGAATTGGGAGTGGGACCGGCTCTGTGCTATGGATAGAACCATTCTTGGTGTTGCCGTATTGGAACTGCTTTACTTGCCTGAAGTTCCGGCAAAAGTAGTTATTAATGAAGCTATTGAAATAGCAAAGGAGTTTTCAACTGAAAAATCAGGTATATTTGTCAATGGTATACTTGATTCGATAGCAAAAGACAAAGGACTTTTATGATATATGCCGTAATTTCAGATATACATGGGAATCTGGAAGCCCTTCTTTCTGTATTAGAATATATTAAGTCCTGTGATGAAAATATAGATAGAATTATATGTCTGGGAGATATTGTAGGTTACGGCGCTGATCCCGGAGAATGCATTAAAGCAACCAGAGAAGTTTCGGATATTATTCTCGCGGGTAACCATGACTTCGCGGTCTGTCAACTGACAAGCATGGAGGATTTTAACGATTATGCAAAGGAAGCAGTATTGTGGAGCAGGAATTCCTTGAATAATGATGAGATAAATTTCCTTAAAGGTTTACCCCTTAAATATAGAGAAGAAAATATAAGCTTTG
This sequence comes from uncultured bacterium, assembly GCA_964604245.1. Taxonomy (GTDB): domain Bacteria; phylum Hydrothermota; class UBA3072; order UBA3072; family UBA3072; genus JAFGHJ01. The sequence goes on from CAZRYJ010000049.1 coordinate 10,874, forward strand.
TCCATGCTTCGCTGCATCAACCGGGATCATGGAAATACATTTTGAGGGCAATTGATACCTATGTAGATTTTCAGATTATGGAGAGCGAAGTACTTTTTATAGGACATACACATATACCGGTGATTTTTGAAGACGCGAAGGAAACTGTAAATATATTAACTTCTCCGGAAATTCATTTGGATTCTAATAAAAAATATATTATAAATCCAGGTAGTGTGGGGCAACCGAGAGATAGAGACCCAAGAGCTTCTTTTGTGATTTTTGATTCTGATAAGAAAGATGTTAAAAGAATTCGTATTGAATACGATATAAAGGAGGCCCAAAAGAAGATTTTGGATGCCGGTCTTCCTGATGTGTTGGCTACTCGTTTAAGTTACGGGGGATAACTCTTAGGAAAATCTTTTACCACAGAGCCCACAACCCCAAAAACTAATATCTCACACGGAGGCACAGAGAACACAGAGAAAAAAAACAAAAAAATATATTTTTGTTGTTGAAAACCCAACCCACACCACTAAATATTTAGACAGGATTAACAAGATTTACAGGATTTACTATTGCGGTTTTTAAACCCCACCGACACACCCACCCACTAACACACTAACTAAATCAAAAAGGATCTACAGGATTTTTTTGTTCTGTCACCAATTACCCAATCGACAAATAAACCAATTAACCGATCCAACGAATATATTTGCCCCTAATTACACTACGAGAGTTTAGAAGAGATAAAAATACCATTAAATTTTGAAAGTCTCTCTTGACATAGTAATGAAATTTATGTAACTTACTAATAATTATGGAAGGCAGAAAACTCAAGGAGGTGGACTATGCGTTGGCAAGATTATATCACGGTTGACCCAAATGTTTGTCATGGTCAAGCTTGTATCAAAGGTACCCGTATTATGGTATCCGTTGTCCTGGATAATTTAGCTGCCGGTCTTACTCCTGATGAGATTATTCAAAGTTATCCGGCACTAACTCGCGATGCAATTCAAGCTGCCATCACCTATGCAGCAGAACTCGCTCGCGAAAAAGTGGTTGATTTACCGGTATAAGAAACTTTAATGAAATTTAAAGTTGATGAAAATTTACCTGTCGAAGCTGCAGAATTGCTAAGAAATGAGGGTTATGAAGCAGTTACAGTTCGGGAGCAAAATCTTGAGGGTAGCACCGATCAAAATATAGCTAAAGTATGCAATAAAGAAGGTCGTGCTCTAATAACTATGGACAAAGATTTTGCTAATATACGCAGTTATCCTCCTGGGGAATCCTTTGGTTTGATTGTATTACGCCTGAGACGGCAAGACAAAGCTCACGTACTGAAAACGATTGAGCGTATACTTCCAATATTGCGGAAGGAACAGCCTGAAAAGCAATTGTGGATAGTTGAGGAAAACAGCATAAGAATTAGGAGTTAAATGTATTATATTTAAATATCATAACGGAGGATTATAATAAAAAAAGAGGAACTAAAAATAGGTGTAGCCTGGTATACAAAAGAACAGTGGGAAAAATTGAAGAAGATTACCGCTGATTCTGACAGCAAAATTGATGAGACATATGATAATTGGAAAAAAGACATGGAAAAATTAATAAAAGAAATCAAGAAAAGTGGGCACGTCCCTGAAAAAATCAATATTGATATAGCAGAGTTAAAAAAATGGTGTTTACAAAACAATAAACCAATAACCTCAGAATCACGTTCGGAATATGTGGCTGTTCTATTAAGAGAAAAATATGGATAGCAAACAGCTCAATCCAGCGTAATTAAAGGGTCAAACCTGAGTTCCTTTCCTCCTAAAAATAAATTAGCCACGGATTGACACGGATACACACGGATTTTTTTATTGTTTTTTAACTAAATCCTAAATCCCAAACACTATATTCGGACGCAGATTAAACAGGATTTTTTATTTGTTGTTTTAAACATCCTAACTTCCCAACCTCCTAACATCCTAACAATATCATTAGCCACGGATGAACACTGATAAACACTGATAAAAAAAACAAAAAAATATATTTCTGTTGTTTAAAACACCCAACCCCAAAAAAACAAACTATAATTGAACCACAAAGACCACAAAGGACACAAAGCCCCACCACACCCAAAAAAATTAGACAGGATTAACAAGATTTACAGGATTTTTTTGTTAGTTTTTTTGTTACTGATTAATTAATCGACAAATTAACTAATTAATTGGATCTACTAATTTGTCAAAGGTTGAGATCCGACCCCAGAAACAGACCCCAGAAACAGACCCCAGAAACACCAGCTGATGCTAAGATAAAATTTACTATACTATCTCTTGTCTCTCTAGTATACTTAATATTGGTATCTTATTTCTTACATATTAATTTAAGATTAAAGTACAATAAAGAAAAATTTGATGAACTTAAAGAATGGACTAAGATTAGGAATTATTCAGAACACCTTAAAATATAATTATTTTAAATTAACTTATTAATTTTATTTCATATTTCTGGGGTATATCATAAGAAAGGAAACAACAATTAAAAATCAAACCCTGCTCTTTAATTCCTTAAAAAACTTTTAAAAAATCTAAAAGCTCTTCAGGATCAGATGTGATTTGTGTTGAATATTTAGCATCTAAATTCAGAACATCTTTCGATATATGTCGCATGAAATTATCCATAGCCACTAAATCACAATAATATAAAGGGCATATAAGATGTATTATATCATCCAAGTCGTTGGGCAACATTTTAGGTTTTGAATATTGA
>CAZRYJ010000050.1:0-13071 GCA_964604245.1 uncultured bacterium
AAATTAATCTCACACATAGACGCAGAGAACACTGATCCACACCACCCAACCCGTTTTAATTGTATTTACTAAAAACCCAATCCACAACACCAAATAATTAGTCACAGATTAACACGGATATTTTTAAAATGTTGGTCGGTTAGGCAGTTAGGTAGTTAAAAAACACACCAACACACTAACTTTATTTAGCCGTCCGCGGTCTTCGGTCGGTCTTAGTTCTAAGACCTAAGTTTCCCGTAATATTCAAGAACGTCTTTAATAGAATAAGTTTTCACTTCCTCTTCAGAAAATCCAAACTCGGAAATAATTTCATTAAGCTTGCTTAAGTCAGAAGTTTCTATTTCCAAAAAAGCCGGAATACCCGGGTATTGATCTATCTCAAAATTTATTTGACCTAATTTATAAGTCGTTCTATGTTTATTAAATTCATATAGAGGAAAAAGACCTATTCCTTCAAAGATTCTCTTCATAGGTTCCAATTCATTAACTGCGAGCTCGTATTCATCCATAATTTTTGCTTTATCCTGATTTATAAGTTCTTTATACGTCAAGATAACCGTATCCCCTTTTTGTCGAAGCCTCAAAACTTTGCCTTTCCTCTCTAAACTTCTGCTCTCGAAATCAAAATATATACTAACCAACTCGCCCTCGAAAACCTTCTTCGCACCAATTTCCCTTAGTTTCTTTTCAATTTCTTCTACATTTATCTCAAGAATTTTTACTTCAATTTCTTTCAAAAATCACCATCCCCCCAAAATTTCATATAATAGCAAATAACATATTCGAAAACTTATTGTTTGGGAAAGCGTCCCCGGAAGGTAAACGGGCATAGTCTTCTTGAAAAATGTAATTTACATTCCTAAAAGTGAAGAGGGTACCGTTAATAAAAAATGCCTCGGAGACCGAGCGGGCATGGACTTTTATCAATAAAATGAACAAGGAGTGCTGTTCAAGAAAGCGTCTCGGAGGGTGAGCGAGCATGGTCTTTTGAAATGCGGTCATTTCAAAAGGAGCGAATCCGAGAGCCGAGTGGCAATTCCCTCGCCGGGGAAATTGACCACGTCTTTCTCGAACAGCACTCCTTGCGAAATAAACCGCTGGGGAAACTGACTGCGGTTTTTTATAACGGTATCCCTGAACGACAACCAGCGGGGAAATTGACCACGTCTTTCTCGAACAGTAAGTCTTCGAATTTAAACTAATACAGTCTAATACTTTATTTATCAATATCGTACTCGTTAATTTTATTAAAGAGAGTCTTATATGAAATATTAAGCAGCCGTGCTGCCTGTGCCTTATTTCCCTCAGTTTGCCTTAAGGCTTCTCTAATAATCCTGATTTCCGTATCTTTCTTTGCTCTTTCACCTATTTCCCGAAGATTAAAACTTTCAGTTCTCTTATCTTCTCTTCGCTTGCCATGGAAAATAATATCTTCTTCATCAATTATATCAGACTCGCAAACGATAAGAGCCCTTTTTACAACGTTTTCAAGTTCACGAACATTCCCTTTCCATTCATGCTGTTTTAGTTTCATTAAAGCCTTATCGCTAATGCCTTCAACTATACCGGGAATACTCCCGCTATACAAATCGATAAAATGTTTCACAAGTATTTCGATATCCTCAAGCCTATCCTTAAGAGGCGGCAGATGAATAGGAAAAACATTCAAACGGTAATATAAGTCTTCTCTAAATTTTTTCTTCTCAACCAGGTTTTCTAAATCCCTATTAGTAGCGCAAATTATTCTAACATCAACTTTCAAACTCTCTCTTCCACCGACTTTCTCAAATTCTTTTTCTTCAATAACCCTTAAGATTTTCGATTGAAGAAGAAGAGGCATATCTCCGATTTCATCTAAGAAAAGTGTACCTCCGGAAGCTTGGGAAATTTTACCTATCCTTTTTGAAACACCGGTAGCCGTTCCTTTCTCTATACCAAATAACTCGCTTTCGAGAAGAGTATCGGGTATTGCAGCAGAATTCAACACAATAAAGGGCGCATCCCTCCTTGGACTCCACTGGTGAATAGCCCTGGCAAACAACTCCTTACCGGTCCCACTTTTCCCAAAGAGAAAAGCACTAATATCAGTTGCCGCCACTTTCTTTCCAAGAGCTAAAGCTTCATTCAAAAGAGGCGAATTACCTACAATTTTTTTCCGTGAAGGAAAAGTTTTTTCTTTTATTTCGTTTTTTATTCTCTCAATTAAAAAGTCCGGATCAAATGGCTTCTGAATGAAATCGGACGCTCCTCTTTTTACTGCCTCTACTGCGGATTTGATATCCCCGTAAGCTGTAATGATAAAAACGGGAAATTCCGGGGCAACTTCAAGCACCTTGGTTAACAGCTCCAACCCATCCATATCAGGCAGTTTAAGATCAAAGACCCCTACAGAAAAGATATCCCTGTTAAAAACATCAAACGCTTCTTCGGCAGAAGCACAAGATCCAAAAGCAAGATTCGCTTTTTCAAAATTAAGCTCCAGCATTTTTCTGAAATTTTCGTTGTCTTCAACGATAAGAATTTTATTCATTTCATCCCTGCGGAAGAGTTATTGAAAATTTACTACCCCTGCCAGGTTTACTCTTAACCTTAATATCTCCATTGTGAGATTCTATAATTCTCTTTGCAACAGCCATACCAACTCCAACTCCTCCGTCTTTTTTTGTGAAAAATAAATTAAAAATGGACGATAAAGTCTTTTTGTCCATTCCAACTCCGGTATCTTCTATAATAATATTAATCTTTTTTTTCTTTTGCTCAACCCAAATAGCTATATTCCCTCTTTCCTTGCAGGCATCCAGAGCATTATCAAGTATATTATATATTGCCCTGCCTATAAGCTCTCCATCTGCTTTTAATTCAACATTATCCGGTATATGGGTTTTTATTTCAAGGGTTTCGTTATCCAATCTTCCAATCACCTCATTTATCAAATCCCCAACATCCACCTTTTCCATCTCTGGCTTTAGCGGCCCGGAAAGAGATAAAAGGTTCATGGAAAAATCATTTAAACGGCTGGTTTCTTCCAAAATCCCCCTTTTGATTTCCTCATTTTCAACAAGTTTTCCAAAACCAAAAATAGCACCGGTAGCATTTCTTATTTCATGAAGAACCTGCGACACGTTTTCTCCCAAATTCGAGAGGAAAAGCCTCTGTTTTAATTCTTTTTCTCTTTCTTGTACGCTTTTCAATTTCTCCCTATAGTCTTTTACCATTTCCCTGATTGTCTTCATTGTATACTCTATATTCTGCCCTTTCTCTCCTGTAATTTCTCTAACTTTTTTAAAAGGATAGGAAAACACCCAAAAGATATAGAACCCAAGCGCAATAAATGAGAAATAGACCATGATTCTAAGAAATAAGGAAACCCGAAAAACCCTTTTTAACATGCCAAGCTGCTCTTCTGAAGCACTGATCAGCATATATCCTCCCTTAACAGGAAACAATCCATATCTGTATCCCCAGAAGCTAACTGTATCGGGAAAAGACTCCGGTATAAAACGTACATTAAAATCCGAAGACGCAATAAAATTTTGTGTTGAATCAAAAAACTCCACCCAACCAAGAGAATATTCGACCAAAAGAGGATAAACCTTTTTTAAATCCAAATCGATTTTTTCACCCTCTTTAACCGCATCTTTTAACTGGACAGCACTCAAATCCAACCTATTATCAATTTCTTCTAAAAACGCATTTCTCATCCCTAAAGAATAAGATGTCGTAGAAACATCCAGACAGACAAACAACAAAAAAAGCAAAAAGAAACTTATAGAAAGCTCACGCATTCATTTAAAATTAAGTTCCCTCCCCCCAGGAGCTAAGATATTTTTTCTGTTCCTCTGTTAAATCGTCAATTTCTATCCCCATCGTCTTAAGCTTCAAACGGGCAATTTCCCTGTCAATTTCCACAGGTAACGTATAGACTTCCTTATCCATTTTGTCGGCTTCCCGAGTCAGATAAACAGCTGCATTTGCCTGGTCCGCAAAGCTCATATCCATTACTATTGCCGGATGTCCTTCGGCACATGAGAGATTTACCAATCTTCCACCACCAAGTAAATTAATCCTTTTCCCATTTTTAAATTCATGCCGGGTTACATTCTCTCTTATTTCTTTTTTTGATACGCTCATTTCTTCAAGATCTTCGAGTTTAATTTCAACATTGAAGTGACCCGAATTTCCGATTATTACGTTATCTTTCATCAACTCCATTTCTTTGCCCGTAATAATCCATTTGTCTCCTGTAACGGTAATAAATATATCACCTATACCGGCCGCTTTCTTTTTGGGCATGACAGCATAGCCTTCCATAGCAGCTTCAAGAGCTCTAACAGGATCGGTTTCAACCACAATTACCCTTGCTCCCATTCCACTCGCCCTTTTTGCAACTCCCTTTCCACACCACCCAAAACCAAACACAACAAAATTACTACCGGAAATAAGATAATTCGTAGCTCGCAGGATACCATCAATCGTAGACTGACCCGTACCGTAACGGTTATCAAACAAGTACTTGGTCATAGAATCATTTACTGCTATCACAGGATAACCAAGTACTCCATCCTTAGCCATCGCCCTAAGCCTGATCACACCGGTCGTCGTCTCTTCCGTACCTCCTATAACCTTATCCAATTCCGATTTGTATTCATTATGTAAGGTAGAAACAAGATCCGCACCATCATCCATTGTGATATCATGACCACTTTTAAGAGTTTTATCTATATGACTATAGTAAGTCTCCCTATCGGCTCCATGCTTTGCGAAAACCGGAATGCCAAATTCTTTTACCAGAGCTGCGGCAACATCATCCTGTGTCGAAAGCGGATTGGAAGCACACAGAGTAACTTTTGCTCCTCCGGCTTTCAGTGTTCGCATAAGATTTGCAGTTTCAGTAGTAACATGTAAACAAGCTGCAATTGATATATCTTTAAGCGGTTTCTCTTTCTCGTATTTTTCTTTTATGCTTTTTAGGACCGGCATAAATCCAGAAGCCCAATCAATTCTCCTTAATCCCTTATCTGCTAAAGACTTATCGGCTATATCGTAATCCATTAACCTACCTCTCCTTTCAACTGGGAAACCTTATCAATCTCCTCCCACTTAAAGTTTTTATCTTCTCTTCCAAAATGTCCGTAACAGGCTGTATCCAGATATTGAGGTCGGATCAAATCCAGCTGTTCGATTATCTTTCTGGGACGAAAATCGAAAACTTTCTTGACGGCTTCTAAAATCTTTTCGTCAGAAATAACTCCCGTACCGAACGAATCAATATATACTGAAACCGGTTCTTCCATACCAATTGCATAAGCTATTTGTATTTCGACTTTATCGGCAAGTGCCGCACCGACAATATTCTTAGCCACGTATCTAGCCATATAGGCAGCGGAACGGTCAACTTTGGTAGGATCCTTACCCGAAAAACATCCTCCTCCGTGCTTGCCTAAACCTCCGTAAGTATCCACCATAATCTTCCTGCCTGTCACTCCCGTATCTGCCTGAGGTCCTCCTATAACAAATCTACCCGTAGGATTAACAAGAAATTTAGTACCGCTATCCAATAATTCTACAGGTACAGTAGGCTTGATAACTTCTTCAATTATATATTCTTTAAGCTCTGTCATTTCAACTTGAGGATCACATTGAGCAGAGATCAAAACCGTATCGACTCTTTTGGGAACACCGTCAACATATTCAACTGACACTTGCGATTTACCATCAGGCCGCAAGAAATGATCATCCTGCTCTTTTCTTTTATCCGCGAGCTTCTTAACCAACTTATGCGCCAACATAATAGGCATAGGCATCAGTTCTTTTGTTTCTTTAGTAGCATATCCAAACATCATTCCCTGGTCACCGGCTCCCCCCCTATCAACCCCTAAAGCTATATCAGAGGACTGTCCCTGAATCATAGTAATAATTCCACAGGTTTCATAAGTAAAATGATACTCAGTCTTAACATATCCTATATCCCGCAATAGTTCTCTAACGAGAACGGGAACATCTATATAAATCGAAGTGGCCATTTCTCCCGAAACCATTACAATGCCCCTTGTTGTCAGAGTTTCTATCGCGGTTCTCACCCTTTCGGGATTAGGATCGTTTTTATATATCTCATCCAAAACCGCATCAGAAACCTGATCGCAGATTTTATCAGGATGTCCTTCAGTCACCGATTCGCTTGTTATTATTCTTTTCACTTATTAACTCTCCTTTCCATAAATTACGGAGTTTGAACCAACTATAAACTTTCCACTTACATTTACAATCTCGGCACCATCGCCGATAACCGAATCATAAATATCCGAGTTCTCAATCTTAACTGCATTTCCGATAATAGAATTTTCAATATTTGATTTTTCTATTAATGAATTTTCTCCCACGGTAACAAAATGCCCTATGCTTGAATCTTGTACCCTGGCAGATTTGCTAATATATGAAAAATTTTGTATTTTATCTTTATAACTATACCAATCCGGAGGATCCTTTAAAAAATCGGCATTTGTTTTAAGCAAAGTATCAATCCTTCCGCAGTCATACCATCCCTTGATAAAAAATGTCTTTAGTTCAAGATTTTCTCTTTCCAACATAAGCTTCAGGGCATCTGTCAATTGATATTCGTCATTCGTTTTCATACCCTCTTTAATCAGATTGTTAAGATGAGGGTATAAAAACTTCCATTTTTTTATATAATAAAGCCCCACTACGGCAAGATTGGAAGAGGGCTTTTTCGGCTTTTCCACCAAATCAATAATCTTATCCCCTTCTATTTCAGCAATACCAAATCTCTCAGGATCACTTACCTCCTTTACTCCAATAAAGTTTTCTCTACCTCCCTCAATGACATCCCAATCTACATTGAATATTGTATCTCCGAGATAAATTAAAACATCACCATCCCCCAAAATTTCCTCTCCCGCCTTCCATACCGCATGTCCCAGACCTTTTGCTTCTTCTTGTACTATAAATCTTACAGGCAAATCCGCATAATGCTTATTTACCCAACCTCGAATCAAATCTCCCTTATAACCTAATACCAAAACTATTTTTGATGGAGAAAGCCTTTCTATAGATTTGAATATCCACCCAAGAACAGTGTCTCCAGCACATAATAAAAGAGGTTTTGGGATACTGAAAGATAGAGGTCTTAAGTGAGTTCCGTAACCGGCAAGAGGGATGATAACCGTCATTCAGCTAGCCTTCTTTTTAGCTCCTGAATCCTTTTGACCGGAAGGGGATCAACCTTGTAATTCCTGGCAAGATAGAAAGAAAGATAATCGCCTTTTTGTATAAGTGAAAATACCTTGGCAAGATGGGATTTACCCTCTGCATACACATCCATAATCTCTCCCGCGAATTCCTCAATTAATTCGGTGGTAATCTCGATCCTTTTTTTCATCTGGTTACTCTCTTCCCTATCCCTTAGAATAAAAATAAAAATTCTCTTAAGAATTTCTTTAGGGTTTTCCCAACCTACTATTTCATTATGATTTAACTCCGAGAATATGGCAAAATGAGCAAGAGACTTTGAATTTTCGTTAATCTGAGTACACCATCTCCGCGCAACCACGCTAAAATCACAAATAGAATAGATGAATGGAAGTTTTTCCTTCAATCTACCGCTGACTTCCTCAGCCCATGCTTTTGCGGTTTCACTGTTATCAGAAAGAACACCAATAACCTCATCTGTGTCTTCCTTTTTTAACTTCATTAATCCTGATTTTCTCAAAACTTCCAGGACAGGGAAAAACAGATAAGCAAGTGCGCCTCTCGGAGGATACCCTTTGGGGATCGATATCAAAGGCAAATTCTCCTTCTTAGCACGATCTCCCACCATTCCATTACTGGTAACACACAAAATCTTAGCCTTATTTCCAACCTGATCCATGAGAGATAAAGTTTCTTCTGTATTACCCGAATAACTTACTATAATCATCAAGGTCTTACTATCAACAAAACGAGGCAACTCATAATCACGTACAACACAAAAGGGTATTTTAGAATACTTTGCAGAGAGTTCCTTAAGTAACTCTCCTCCTATAGAAGAACCACCCATACCCCCAATACATACATTCTTTATACCCTTAAACTCAAAATCTGCAGCAGAACCAAGCTCGATAGCCTCCTGGATTTGCTGAGGCAAATCATCAATAATTTCAATCATCTTCAACCTCCACTAATATGTTTTTAAGAGAAGGAAACCGCTTTAGCATTTCTTCTTTCAAGAATCCCCTTACTTCTTTGGCAGATCTCTTTTTCTCTACACTCTTCAACAAATCCTTGCATTCCTTCAAACTTAAACCTCTTATAATGTTTTTAACCTGGGGTATGAAACTTGGAGGCAACGAAAGTTCATCCACCTCCATACCTACAAGTACTGGTATTGCAACTACATCGGCAGCGATATCACCACAAACCCCAACCCACTTATTGTTGTGATGAGCTTTTCGTACCGTCATTCCCATGAGTAAAATAACCGAAGGATCAAGCTGGTCAAAAAGACTCGATATATTTTTATTACCCCTATCAACTGCAAGAGTATACTGGGTCAGGTCATTTGTTCCTATCGAGAAAAAGTCTACCACTTCAGAAAAAAAATCTGCCATCAAAGGCACAGAAGGGATCTCAACCATCGCTCCTATTTCGATATTTTCATCAAAAGCTATACCTTCTTTCTTTAATTCACCCTTAATCTCTTCTGTAATATCTCTAACCCTTATAATCTCATCCAACTGCGAAACCATTGGAATAAGAATCCTGACATTACCTTTAGCTGAAACCCTCAGCATTGCACGTAACTGGTCTTTAAAAATTTTCTCGTTTGCAAGAGTGAAACGGACTCCCCTCCATCCTAAAAAGGGATTCTCTTCCTGAACTTTCGTCTTGAAAACCTTATCTCCGCCAAGATCAAGAGTTCTCATTATAACATAATCAGGAAAAGCATTCTCTGCAACTTTTAAATAGAAATCATATTGTTCTTTCTCACCCGGAACATCTTCAGAAGTAAGAAAAAGAAACTCGGTTCTCAAAAGACCCACTCCTTTTGCCCCAAACTTCTTGATAAACGGAAGTTCTATTGGCAATTCAATATTTGCCGAAATGTCAATAGAATAACCGTCAATAGTAGTAGCAGGAAGATCTTTTTGTTCAAGGAATTTCTTTTGGATTGCGTCTGTCTCTTCTTTCTTACGTTCAAATCTTCTTTTCGTGTCTTCATCAGGATTGATCACTATAACACCACTAATACCATCTACGATTACTTCATCGCCCGATTCAATCTCTCCGGTAACTCCGTTCGCACCTACAACAACCGAAATATTCAATGCCTCTGCCAGGATAGCAAAATGAGAGGTCCTTCCCCCTTTCTCAGCTATTAAACCTCCAACTCCTGCTTTACTCATTTGCAGAACAGTAGAAGCGGTAAAACTCTCCGCTATCATAATGTCACCAAAATTTCCTAATTCCGTGTCTGTTTCTTCCTCCTGTAAATTTTTCAATAATCTATCAACGATATCCTTTACATCCAGGTAACGTTCCGCTATATAGCTATTCGGAATGTCACGAAAATCTTTTTCCAGGGCTTCCGAAAAATTAACTATGGCTTTCTCTGCCGATTCCTTCCCGACTCTAATTATTTTTTCTACTGAATTTAAGAAAAGAGGATCCTGCAAGAAAAGCACCTGGACATCTATCAGCCTTGAACTTACCGGATCACTTGCCTTCTTCAATTCAACACGAAGACTTCTGAGTTGCCTTAAAGACATATGCCTCGCCTTCTCGAAAAGCGCTAATTCCTCAGCAACTTCTCTTTTTTCTCTTGAAGAGGAAAAAACGACCTCTTTAGGAGAATACAGGAAACTCTTACCTATAGCAATATACGGAGAGGCAGGTGTTCCTCTAAATATTTTATTCTTCATCGAATTTCCTATTTTCAATCAACTCGACCAAAGAATCGACCGCCTCCTTTTCATCTTTACCATCAGCAATAATCGTTACTTTGTCTCCCTGTTCGGAAGCAAGCATTAAAACACCCATAATACTTTTGGCATTAACTTTAACATTATCCTTCTCTAATTCCACCTTCGAGTTAAAAGCAGAAGCAAGTTTAACCAACATTGAAGCCGGTCTGGCATGAATACCTAAAGAATTAATAATTTCCGCATCTCTCTTAAACATTTTACGTTTTTAACAAAGATGCGATAAAAGAGAAATAATTGTTTGCCTGAGATCTTTTCTCGATACGATCATATCTGCAAGACCATGATCCAGGAGAAATTCCGCTCTCTGAAAACCTTCAGGCAATTCTTTTTTTATTGTTTGTTTTATTACTCTGGGACCCGCAAAACCAACAAGTGCTCCTGGTTCTGTAATTATAATATCCCCAAGTGAAGCGTAAGAAGCAAGAACTCCTGCAGTTGTAGGATTGGTAAGAACAGAAATATAGGGTGTTTTTAATTTATTTAGAGCAGTCGCAGTTTTTGCCATCTGCATTAAGGAAAAAATCCCTTCCTGCATCCTTGCCCCACCGGAAGCATTAACTGCCAAAAAAGGCACTCCCTTCTTACTGGCTCTTTCAATAGACCTCTTAACTTTTTCCCCTACAACTGACCCCATAGAACCACCAATAAAAGAAAAGTCCATAATAGCTACCTCAAGGTCTCTACCGTCTATTTTGGCTTCACCGGCTATAACAGCTTCACTTAAAGAAGTTTCCTTTCTCGCCGCTTCACATTTTTTCCTGTAGCCTTTGAACTGCAAAGGGTCAGCAGTTCTAATATTTTCATCAAAAGCTTTAAAAGTGCCTTCGTCAAGCAGTAATTTTTTATAAAAAGCGCTGCCTACTCTGAAGTGAAAGTTGCACTTAGAACATACCATAAGATTCTTTACTGTTTCCTTCTTATAAAGAATCTCTCCGCAGGACGCGCATTTCATCCATACGCCATCAGGAATTTCTTTCTTTGCGCCTTCTTTCTCAACTTTTTTTCTTCTTTGAAACCATTTCATTTTTCTATTTTAAAAAATTTCATGCCGGAGGTCGGACTTGAACCGACACGGAGAAAATTCTCCACCGGATTTTAAGTCCGATGCGTCTACCGATTCCGCCACTCCGGCTAATTCTGTAATTTTACCTTATAAAATTGATATGTCAAGACCTTTTTCCCACACCGCTAAGCTTCTCCCAACTTCCTTTCCACCTCACGTTTAATGCGAATAAGGTCCTTTTTTATCCTTTTAACATGCAGCATATCTTCGTCGATTTTCAAGTTCAAAGCCGCTTCAACATTGATTAAAGCTTCCTCCAAACGGTTTAACTCTAAAAGTATCATTGCCCTATAGTAATATGCTTCAAATTTCGAGTAATTATTACCGGAAGAAATTATAATAAGCTTATCCGCAATATCCAGAGCGGTCTTGTACTCTTTTTTCCCATAATAAGTTTTTAGAAGGGGCCAGTTAAAGGTTCTTGAATAAGGGTAAAAATCGATTAAAGGCTCAAGAATTGCTATAGCCTCATCATAATCACCTTCTTTAATAGATATATTCGCATAAGCCAATGCCGAATACAAAGAAACATATTTTCCGCCCGTAACAGCCTTTTTTATCATCGCAAGTCCCTTCTCTTTATCTTTACCCATAAAAGGAAAGCTCCCCTTTCCATATTCCCAGCTTCCTAATCCCAAATAAACATCAGCCAAACTGGAATCAATGTCCTTTGCCTTCTCAAGATAATATACCGCCGGATTGATTAAAAAGATAGTTCCAAAATAATCTTCTCTAAGTACATAATAAAAAATCTTAAGAGTATAACTTCCACCAATAAAAAAATAACCCCATGGATCATCCGGATTTTCTTTAACCCATCTTTTTCCCTTATCAGAAGTCGAATCCGCGTACATAAACATCTTTTCTTTGTATGAAAACACACCCAAATCGACCCACATCATTTCATATAAGGATGCCAACAAGAAATATGGGGCAGGATGGTCCGGTTCTCGATTTTTCACAACAGTTATAAGAGATTCAGCATAGGAAAAATCTTCTACATATGAATAATCGATAGCCTTCATTAATAATGAATCAAGTTCAGGAGAAAGTGCAGAAATTAATAAAAACAATGTTACCATATTTAAAAATCCTTATCTTTTCCGCTAAATATAGCCGGATAATTGATATCAAATTTACTTTTATAGTAAACCTTTTGAACCCCTATTATTAATACAAAAAGTGGAATTATTATCGGTGTTATAAAGAAAACAATAACGGCAAGTATCCCGGGTATGGCTCTAAAAGAAAATAATATTGTTTTTTTAGTTTGTTTAATATAAGCTATCAAGAATATAGGAAATGCAAGCCCCGCACCGATAAGACATATATAATTTTTTAATAAATAAGAACTAATTATGGCAATTAAATCAAGAAAAATTCCAAGTAAAAGTGTGTTTTTCTTTCCCAGAAAAACACCAGTTGTAATTTTACCTTCTTCCCTGTCTCCTTCTATGTCCGGAATGGTTGTATTTACAAATACAGCTGCCACTGCAAAAAAATATGGAATACTATTAACAAACATCAAGCGGGAAGGCTTTGATGCCGAAAGCCAACCAACGACAAAAGCAAGAAGACCATATCCCGATGCATTCCAAAGGATATCTAAAAAAGGTTTTCCCTTCATCTGGATTGGAGGAAGAGAATACGTAATTCCCAGAAAAAGGGAAACCATAAAAGCAATAAAAACATCCATTCCGAGAAACAAAGACCCAAAAACGGATAAAACGAAAAGCAAAGCCATCTCTAAGTAGGCATTTCTAAGAGAAATATGCCCCTCAGACAGTAAGAATAATTTCTTGTTTTTTCTATCCGATTCTCTGTCGATAACCTGATTGAGGATATAAACTCCCCCCATAAGCAGAGTATAAAGGACAAAAACAACAACCGCCCGGGGCGAAATCTCTCCCTCTGCATAGTGAACTCCAAGGAGAAAAAAGATCCACAAAGGAAGAAATAAACTCGGGCGAAGCAACATAAAATAATCCATCAGGAGGAATTATAAATAACAAAAACTAAAAGTCAAGGCAA
>CAZRYJ010000051.1:0-12729 GCA_964604245.1 uncultured bacterium
ATAGAAAATAAAAATTTGTATTACGGATTATTTCTTTTAATCTCATAATTTTCTCTATGTGTAAAAAATAAAACGATTATGTGTTTAGTCAAGTCTCTCATGGAGGCACAGAGAAAAAAAGAGTGTTTTTGGGGTTAAATCTCAACACTTGACAAATTCAAACAACTGAGTCATTAGTCGTTAGTCATCAGTCAAAAAAAATAAAAACAAAAAACTCTGTGATCTCTTCGTCTTTGCGGTTGTGTTAGAATTTGGGATTTAGTAACTTCGATCTATAGTCTGCGGTCGTCCGTCTTTCTTGTTAACCGCCTAACGTCCTAACGATTTTAATCTCCGTATTTCTTATTGCCATTTAATATTTTTAACTTATAATAAATAGATGATTTTTTTTTCGTATAATTTCAAAAGATTAAAAGATAAGTTTATGGTTTTGGTCAAAATCAACAGCGCTCCGGAGCATATAGCTCTTGGGGTTGCTATAGGAGTATTTATCGGAGTTACTCCTCTCTATGGTTTTCATACGGTTATTGCAATAATGATGGCTATACTGATTCCTCGAACTAACAAAATAGCCATCTTGATAGGTTCGAATATTTCTATCCCTCCTACAGCTCCATTTATTAGCTGGGGCGGATATGAAATAGGAAGAAGAATTCTTGGTCATGAATATCCTGCAATAAGGTGGACATATTTAAAACATTTCCGTTACAGTGACATTAAGGAAATTTTATTTCCGTTGTTTCTGGGAAGCTTTATTCTGGGTTTAATTCTTGCAGCATGTGTTTATTTTATAACACTTATCCTGATTAAAAGATTCAAAAAAACGTGATTGCGAAGAAAGCTATAATTAGAAAATTTTCGAAAAGAGACAGAAAGTATGTCAGGCGAATAGCCTGCGAGACTGCTTTTTGGGGAAGTTCAAGACATGATTTTTTTGAAGATGACGAAATATTGGCGGATTTACTGACCAGATACTATACAGATTATGAACCTGATTATTGTTTTGTCGCGACTTATAATGGTTCTGTTATCGGATATCTTGTGGGAGCTAAAAATTTATCAGTTATGAATAGGGTTTTCTATTTCCTCATTATTCCAAGACTGTTTTTGAAAAGTGTGATTAGAGGGCTTTTTTTTAAGAAAAACACAATTAAGTTTTTATACCATTGCATGATTAGCTTTTTCAAAGGCGAATTTTCTGCTCCGGACTTTTCTTTGAAATATTCTGCTACCCTGCATATTAATATCGACAGAGATTTCCATGGTTTTGGTATTGGAAGAAAACTTATTGATAAATATCTGGATTTTCTCAAAGAGGAGAAAGTAAAAGGTGTTCATTTTGGTACAACTTCCGAGGGAGCAAAAGCCTTTTTTGCTAAGATGGGTTTTAAGCTATTATTAACTAAAAAAAGAACATATCTTAAATATAAAACAGGTAAAGAGGAGAATTTTTATGTTTTTGGGAAAAAGGTTTAATGATGCGAGATATAATTTTTTAAAAATAAGGTAATGGTGAAATTTATGAATTTTAGTAAGATATTTATGCTTTTTGCAATATTGTTGTTGATTTCCGGATGCAAGAAAACACATCAAGAACAAAAGCACCTTTTCCCGGAAATCAATCTCGATGATAACGACCGCATTCTTATCCTGGCGCCGCATCCTGACGATGAGGTTCTGGGTTGCGGGGGTATTATAGAAAAAGCTTTGGAGAAGAAGCTGCCCATGTCAATTGTCTTTTTTACATATGGAGATAACAACGAGTGGTCTTTTATGGTTTACAGGAAAAGACCCGTGGTCCTTCCTAAGGCGGTACGAAAGATGGGTTTTATTCGTCATGACGAAGCTGTAGCCGCGGCGAAGATTTTTGGCGTGGAGAGCAAGGATTTGATATTTCTTGGTTATCCGGATTTTAGAACTCTGAATATCTGGTATTCTCACTGGGGGAATTCTCCACCTGCCAGGAGCATGTTAACCAGGGTTAATAGAGTGCCATATTCAAATGCTTTTAGACCTGGAGCTATGTATAAAGGGGAAGAGATATTAAAAGATATAGAAACAATTATACTAAAGTTTAAACCCACCAAAATATTTGTTTCACATCCTGCAGACCATAATCCGGATCATCGGGCTCTTTATTTGTTTACCAGGGTTGCTCTCTGGGATTTAAAAGAAAAGATAAACGCTGAGTTATATCCATATATAGTACACTTTCCAAAGTGGCCTAGACCAAGAGGTTTTATAACGGATAGACAAATAGTTCCCCCTAATGTATTAAAGGATAAAATTAAGTGGCAAGAAAACCTTCTGGATTCAGTAAAAGTAAGGGTTAAATACGAAGCCCTTAAAAAGCATCAGTCTCAGTTTGAGGTATCTTCCAAGTTGCTTCTTTCATTTATTGCTTCAAATGAATTATTTGGAGATTTTCCGGTAGTAATGTTAGATCGAAAAATTGATCTCCCTTATAGTTTGAATGAATCGAGAATGGATTCCACGAATATACCGGAAGAGCTTACGGAAGAAGAGACGAATTTGTTTGTTGGTATAGAAAGCAGGTATATTAGCGTAGAAGGAGAAAATTTGGTCTTTTCGATAGAGACATCACGTCCGCTATTGGAAACGGTTAGTTTGTCGATATACCTGTTTGGTTATAGAGATGATAGAAGTTTTGGAAAGATGCCCAAAATTCATATTCTCTTTAGTACGGAGGGGTATAAGGTTTTCGATAAAGGTAATTTACTCGCAAAACAAAGGGTGAAAGTTATATCCAGCCGAAGAGAGAAGAAAATTTGGGTTCCGCTTGAATTACTGGGATATCCTCAAATTATTCTTACTGTAGCCAGAACTTATACGGTAAAGGTCCCATTAGACTGGGTGTCCTGGCGTATTGTTGAATTACCACAGTAAAATTTTGAGCTTATATGGGACCACCCTCGACACATTTGGTATAGGTGGTAGGTCTAGGGTTAAGGCTGACGGCGATTATGTTTCTGGGGTCGTGTTTCTGGGGTCGCATCTCAACACTTGACAAATAATAACAAAAGACCGAAGACCGACGACGGATGACCGAAGAAAAAAAAGAACTCAAAAATATTCGTGCTATTTGTTGCTTCTTACGTAGATTTTTCAAATCTAAGTCAAATCGTCAAATAGTAAAAACAACATATAAAAATCTTTGTGTTCTTTGTGGTCTTTGTGTAAGTTAAAGTTTCGGGTTATGTGTTTCGTGTAAAAAAACATTCGTGAAATTCGTGTAATTTGTTGTTCCTATTTTGGTAGATGGGTGAAGTTTTTTAAGATCAAAGCGTAATTTTTTGTTGTTTCTTCATGTCTTAGTGTCTTCGTGGCTTTTCCCCCGGGTTGACAAAATTGAATTTTGTATTATATATAATATTAGTAATAAATGTAATACATATAACACATATGCTATAAAAAAGAGGTGAAAATGGTTAATGTAAGAGTGCCAAAAGAAATAGAAGAACGGTTAGAGGAGTTAACCCGCTTAACTCACCGCTCTAAGAGTTTTTACGTCAGGGAAGCATTAAAAGCCTATATTGAAGACCTTGAGGATTATTATATTTCATTAGAGAGATTGGCGGATAAGAGTTCCAAAAGGTATACTTTAGAAGAAGTCGAAGAAAAGCTTGGCTTATAAAATTTTACTCCTTGAGCAGGCGCTAAAAGAATTGTCTTCCTTTGACAAAAAAACGATAGAAAGAATACTTTATAAAGTAAGCACTCATCTTATAAAATCCCCGGCAAAATTAGGGAAACAACTAAAAGGTGATTACGCGGGATTCTTCAAATATAGAATTGGAGACTGGAGAGTAGTATATCACTTAGATGAAGAGAATAGTACTGTTACGATTACTAAAATAGGACATCGAAAAGAAGTATATAAAAAGTAACATCTTGTGTTCTCGGATTTCGTGTTTCATTTAAGTCAAAGTTTCGAGTTCCGTGTTTCAGGAGGGGAAAGCAGACTAACAGTTTAAAATATCTTGACATTAAAATTTGATTAGATAAATTAGTGATTGAGTGTATATTATGAAACCAAAATTAATATTTATAGTAGGCAATTTTTTGATAGTGCCGTTTATCTTTGCCCAATTTTCAAAAGCGGATTGGGATAGTATAAAGAAACTAAGTAAACAGGATCACCAGTTAATGATGAAGAAATTGGGTATTGAGCAATTACGCCCTGGTCCATCGGGGAATCCAGAGGATTCGAATTATGCTAATAGCGATGAGTCTAAGGCTAAGCAATATAATAAGTTGCCTGATCCTCTTGTCTTTAATAATGGTGATTCGGTTAAAACTCACGCGCAGTGGGAAAAGCGGAAGTTCGAAATCAAGGAAGCCTTTAGCCGCGAAATATACGGAAGAGCCCCGACGGGGACTCCGGATGTAAAATGGGAAGTGGTAAGTGAAAAGGATACAATTATTGGCAAATATCAGGCTAATGTAAAGAGCCTTGTCGGGTATGTTGATAATTCTATTTATCCCGAAATTGAAGTTAATATAAAAATGACACTGATATTGCCTGATAAAATTAACAACCCGGTTCCGGTTATTATGGAATTTGGCTGGAATTTACCGAAACATTTACGAGACAGATATTCGGATGGTTTTTCCTGCGAAGAAAAAATATTGGAAAAAGGCTGGGGGTACGCAAAATTATACCCTAATAGTATTCAAGAAGATCATGGGGCAGGACTGGGAAAAGGCATAATTGGATTAGTAAATAGAGGAGAGCCCAGAGAACTCGACGATTGGGGAGCCTTACGAGCCTGGGCATGGGGTGCCAGTCGGGCAATAGACTATTTTGAGACTAATAAATATGTCGATGAGAAACGGATAGGAATCGCGGGTTTATCCAGATATGGAAAAGCAGCAATAGTAGCCATGGCTTACGACGGGCGGATTGCTGTTGGACTCGTCGGTTCTTCGGGGGCTGGGGGAACAAAGATACTGCGGCGTATATTCGGAGAACAGGTAGAAAATCTTGCGTCTTCAGTTGAATATCACTGGTTTGCTCCTAATTTTATTAAATACGCGGGTCCCTTAACACCAAACGATCTTCCGGTCGATGCCCATGAATTAATTGCCCTGTGTGCCCCCCGACCGGTTTTTATAAGTACAGGCGATCCCCGGATGGAAGGACCCTGGGTAGATGCCAAAGGTATGTTTTTGTCGTTAGTTCATGCCAGCCCCGTATATGAGCTGTTAGGTAGGGAGGGAATAGAACCTGTAAATTATCCTCCTTCGGAAGGTAGAACTATTGAAGGGCGTCTCGGCTTTGCTCAGCATTCAAAAGGTCATACAATTGGTCCAAATTGGCCGGTATTTATAAAATTTGCAGCAAAGTATTTCGAGAAATAGAAAATTAAATATACAAATAAGGTCAGACCTGGTAACCGCAAAGTATAAACAGTACAAATAAAATCAAACCTTAAAATGGGAAAAAGGGGGCAAAACTAACCGATAACCGAAGACGGGAGAAAAATAGTGTGTTGGTGTGTTAGTGTGTAAAAAAACAGACCAACAGACTAACCGACCCACAATTTAAAATCTGTGTAATCTTGTGGTTTCTACTGGTGTTCCGGGTTAGAACATAACATTAATATTAATGTTAAAGAATTTCATGTCGCTATGGGTTGTGGCAAACTCAAGCTCGAGGTTTACGTTATTAGCGGCTCTATAACCTACTCCAATTCCAAGGGAGAGCCCCATATCTTCAGATGACGTTTCAACACCCGAAATTTTCTCAAATACGGTTTCATGTGTAATACCTATTTTGCCCTTCGTGTATATTTCATTGACCGGTATGGTTTTTACTACGCAATACTCACCCATTGTTCTTATGTGTGACCTATTTCCGGGATATCCACTTATATAATCTCCACCAAAGTTTCCGAGATTGAATTCACCTTCAAGTGCTGCTTCGAAATATTTGTTTTTGAAAGGTAAGGGGCAACCGACAAGGCCTCCTAGGGAAAAGATATTTAAAGCATTAACTGAATTTAAAGCAAGAATACCGCTCTTTAACCCTAGATATATCCCCTTTTTTGGCTCATAGGCAGACCCGGTAATTGCAGTAAAACAAGAGATTATTAATAATGTGATTAAAATAAATTTTTTCATTTAAACTCCTTTGATTTTTCTTTTATAATAAAAATTATATTAATTATGTCAATACTGAATTTCCCGCAGAGAATATGTTAGTTTATTGGGTTTGTAGAGTTTTTTGGTTTATCTGATTTAATTGCTTCGCTCTAAAGTCAGCGGTCGTCTATCTTTCTTTGTAAACCACCTAACGTACTAACCATCTAACGTCCTAACGCTTTGATTCTTTTAATCAAAGCTAATTATCGCTTTAATTACGCCGTCGCGGTAGCCTTCCACAATTTCGAATGCAAGGGCTGTATCTTCGATTTTAAAATTATGTGTAGCCATGAAATCTGCGTTTATCTTTCTGCTGGCTATTAAGTCAATTGTTTTCTGTGTACAGTTGTTTTGTCTGCGGACATTCTGAATCGATATTTCTTTTCTGCGAATTTTGTTGATATTAAAGGAAATCTCATTTGGTTCCGGTATTCCCACAATTATCAGTTTTCCGCCGGGTTTTAATAAATCTACTGCCTGATCCAACGCATCCTGCTCACCGCAGCATTCAAATACTACGTCCAATTGATTGGGCTCTATCTTTTTTATTTTTTCGATGATATTTATCATATCTGGATTTCCAATCCAGTCCGCTCCTGCCTTCTGCCCGATGATAAGTCTTTCTTCTATTTTATCAGTCATAAAAACTTTTTTCACACCATTGATGCGTGAAGCCAGAAGAACAGACAGGCCTATTGGGCCTGAACCGAGAATGCCAATTGTTTTTTCTTTTGGGTTTTCCAGGAAAGCAGCGGAATAGACTCCGATCGATAACGGTTCAACCAGTACACCTTGAATAAAGGTCATTGAGTCTTTTATTTTATAGCAGTTTTCCTGCGGCATAACTATATATTCGGATAAACAGCCCTCAAGTTGACCCGGACAGCCAAGAAATTGGAGATTTCGGCAGGTATGACGTCTACCGCTTGTGCATTGGTCGCATTTTCCGCAGGATACGGCAGGCTCTATTGCAACGCGATCCCCGGGTCTTACCCATGTTACGCTGCTGCCGATTTTCTCGACAATAGCCGAGCCTTCATGTCCTATGGTAAAAGGGAATTCGATAATTTGATCACCAATTCGTCCTGTTGAATAATAATGAATATCGGAACCGCATATTCCGACGTTGCGCATTTTAAGTAAGACGTCAGTGGTTTTTTTTATCCCCGGTTTAGGTATCTCCCGAAATTCGAATTTACGAATTCCGGTTAAAACCAGCGAGTTCATGGGTTATTACCCCAATTCATGAAAATGGATTTTCGTCAGGATAAAGCATTTCGGCGGGTTGGTTGAAGGATACATCTTCTATGCCCAGTACCTTCATAGCGGCAACCAATGTTTTACCAACATGTTTGAAAGCGATACCCGTATGGTGCGGGAATTTTTTTCCTATAAGAACGTGACGGTAAAATCTTCCCATTTCTTTAATCGCGAAAACGCCGATACTTCCAAAAGATTTGGGATCGATATTGAGAACTTCTCCTTCCGCCACATAAGAACGTAGGATTGTATCGGCTGTCGATTGCAGACGGAAAATTGTAATAGAACCCGGCTTGATCTGACCTTCAAGAGTGCCTCTTGTAATGTCCGGCTCTTTTTTGTCCGGTTCCATTAGACGATTCATAATAAGCTGAAATTTTATCGCTCCTCCGACAAGACAGGTAGAAGATGTATTTCCGCAGTGGAAACCCATAAAAAGGTCATTTTGTTTATACTTTCCGATTTTGCTTTTTGATTTTTTATACATATCAGTTGGAACCGTGTTGTTTATGTCAAGAATAGTGGGGGGTAGTTCTGTCGCGCATGCCGCTATATATTCACTCAATGTTCCGTATATATCGGTTTCGCAGGATACCGGTATTCCCCTCGTCGCCAGACGTGAATTTACATAACAGGGGACGAATCCAAAGTATTTTTCAAAAGACGGCCAGCATTTATTCGCGAATATGCCGTATTCCGAAGCGCCCAGGTTATCTTCCATGAATTTTGTTAAAGCGACTTCGTACTGAGCAAGTTTATTCAGAAGATCGGGATAAGTATTTCCTTTCCCAAGTTCTTTTGCCATGTCGGATGCGACCTTTTTGATTTTTGGGTTTCCCTCAGCGGAATTGTATATATCGTATAGATCCAGTTCGCTGTTTTCCATAACTTCTACACCAATATCATAGAGAGGTTTAATAGGAGCGTTGCACGCGAGAAAATCCTGCGGGCGGGGACCAAAGGCAAAAATTTTAAGTTTTTTAAGCCCGATGAGAATTCTTGCGATTGGAATGAAATCTTTAATCATATCAGCGATTTCGCTTGCAATACCTATCGGGTATTCCGGGATGTATGGCTTTAGCCCGCGTAATCCCGAGTTATAAGACGTATTCAATAAACCGCAATACGCATCTCCTCTGCCTTGAATCAGGTTTTTTCCTGTTTCTTCCGCAGCCGCGGCAAACATGACCGGTCCGCCAAATTTTTGAGCAAGCATGGTTGTAGGACCTTCGGGTCCGAAATTTCCGAGATAAATAACAAGCGCGGTGATATTTTTCTTTTGAATTTCTTTAAGTGCCCTCAGCACGTCTTTTTCGTTTTCTATTACCGTTTCGATCTCGTTTATAGAGATTTTCTTGGTTTTGCATGCGCTTACAACTGCTTTTCTCCTTTTTCTGGATAATTCGATGGGAAAGCAGTCTCTGCTTACTGCGACAATACCAGGATTAATTTTTGGCATATTTTCCATTTTATTTCTCCTTATTTTGTTGTCCGTAGTAGGCATCCGGACCATGCTTTCTAGTATAATGTTTTTTTAAAATATATTCGGGTAAATCTCCGCACTCCGGATTAAGCTGATAAGTTCCGAAAGCCATTTCTGCGATACTCTCCAGAATATGATTGTTTTCTGCCGCATCACCTGGTGTTTTTCCGAAAGTGAAAGGTCCGTGACCCCTGACTAAAACGGCCGGGATTGCAAGAGGGTTAATACCGTCGAGACGTTCGATTATTACCGTCGCTGTATTTTCTTCATAGCCCTCTTTTACTTCTTCTTTAGAGATGAATCTTGTAATTGGTATAACTCCGTTAAAGCCGTCCGCGTGTGTGGTACCGAGGCAGGGGATTTCAACTCCTGCTTGCGCAAACATAGTAGCATACTTGCTGTGCGTATGAGCTATTCCACCGATGTCGGGGAATGCTTTATAAAGTTTTAAATGGGTCGGAGTGTCTGATGAAGGATTATGCGAGCCTTCAACTACATTGCCATTGAGGTCAACAATGATCATGTCGGATGCTTGCATTCCATCATAAGGTAACCCGCTTGGCTTGATTACGACTAATCCTTGATCCCTATCAATCCCGCTGACATTACCCCAGGTTAATGTAACGAGTTTATATCTTACTAAA
The DNA here is from genome assembly GCA_964604245.1 of uncultured bacterium. Lineage (GTDB taxonomy): Bacteria > Hydrothermota > UBA3072 > UBA3072 > UBA3072 > JAFGHJ01. Next base: position 9,553 of record CAZRYJ010000051.1, read on the forward strand.
TTAAGATTTGCGATGAATACTTTTTCTCTTAAATTGATGAGCATTATTTTCCCCTCCTTTGCTGGTCCCTAATGATGAGTAAATCTTTCATAACGTTATGCATTTTTCCCGAGTAGTCTTTGGTTCCGAATGCGTCGTGTAATTGTTTGTATAATGCGTATAGTTTTTTATAGACTAAATTATTAGAAGGATTCGGTTCAAAGGTTTCTTTTATTCCGGTTACTCTATTTTGAGCTTCCGTAATATTTGAAAATCCGCTTATCTCTTTTCCTGCGGCTATAGCTCCGAAGATTGCCGCTCCGAGCGCCGGAGTTTGTTCGCTTCTGGATATCTCCATAGGACGTCCGGTAATATCCGCGTAGGTTTGCATTAAAAAAGGATTTTTTGAAGCTAAACCGCCGCAGTTTACGATTTCTTTGACAGGTACACCATATTCTTCTATTCTGTTTATGATTGTTAGGGCTCCGAAAGCGGTCGCTTCGATTAAAGCTCTATAAATTTCATGCGGCTGGGTATGTAGTGTTTGTCCTATAAGAAGTCCGCTTAAGCGTACGTCTACAAGAATAGTACGGTTCCCATTGTTCCAATCGAGAGCCAGTAATCCGTGTTCGCCTACTTTTTGTTTTTCAGCTTCGTATGCGAGATTTTCAAATTTTTCATCGACTGTTTTCCCGTATTTTTCAGGAACGAGATTATTTACAAACCACAAGAAGATATCTCCTACAGCGGATTGTCCCGCTTCGATTCCAAAGTAACCCGGCATTACAGAGCCATCGACTATTCCGCACACACCCGGTATATTCGAAAGTTTTTTTTCGTCTGAAGAGATCATTATATCACAGGTGCTTGTGCCGAGAATTTTTACCAGCGTGCCCGGTCGGACTCCTGCTCCCACAGCGCCCATATGCGCGTCGAAAGCGCCTACCGCGACTGCGATTCCAGGTTGTAAGCCAAGATTTTCTGCCCATTCTTTTGATAATCTTCCGGCCAGTTGGTCGGACGGCAATGCTTTTTCATATAACTTGTCTCTAAGCGTAGCTAAAGCGGGGGATAGGGCAGAGAGGAATTCCCTGTCCGGAAGACCGCCCCAATTGTCGTTATACATAGCCTTATGCCCTGCGGCACAGATGCTTCTTTTTGTTTTTTTCGGGTTAGTTTCTCCTGTCAATACCGCGGGTATCCAATCACAGATTTCTACAAAACTTTCTGCCGCGTTGAAGACTTCCGGGTCTGTATTATAACAATGCAACACTTTACTCCAGAACCATTCGGATGAGTAAGTGCCGCCGATCTTACTTAAATATTCTGGTCGCGTCTTTTTTGCTAGCTCTGTAATCTGGTCGGCTTCCGAGTGTCCCGTGTGATCTTTCCATAGCCATACCATCGCGTTTAAATTGTTTTTAAATTCCGGCAATAAGCATAAAGGCTCCCCAAGGCTATTGACCGGCATGGGACTGCTTCCCGTAGTATCTATGCCTATACCAATAATATTTGCGGCTTCAAATTCAGAATTTTCTTTTTGTGCTTTGGAAATTACCTCTGTTATTGTTTTTTTTATTCCGTCTATATAATCCTGCGGATTCTGTCTTGCGAGATTAGGCTCTTTTGGGTCAAGCAAAATTCCATCTTTTCCCGAAGGGTATGGGAAGATATGACTTGAAATTTCGGATCCATCAGTCAAATCGACAATTAAACTGCGGCAGGAATTGGTTCCAAAATCAAGACCTATTGCGTATTTTTTCATTCTTCTCCTTTCATAGATAATTTCCTTCGCATGCTTCCGCCGGCTACGGCAATAATTATCACCAATCCGAGAATTACTTGCTGCCAGAATGCAGAGACGTTTAAGAGCACGAGTCCGTTTGCAAGAACACCCATAATGGAAGCCCCGATTAAAGAGCCGAGTACGGAGCCTTTGCCTCCCATTAAATCCGTTCCACCGATAACTACGGCTCCTATAACGCTGAGTTCATAACCTGTACCTGTAATGGGTGAACCTTGAGATAAACGGGACGCGAGCATTATTCCTGCCAGACCGCTTAAGAGTCCCGTAATACTATAAACCAAAATTTTAATTTTATTTACGTTTACTCCCGATAGCCAGGTGGCTTTTTCGTTGCCTCCTGAAGCATAAATATATTTTCCCCAGATAGTCCGGGATAGGAATATATATCCTAAAATATATACAATTATCATTATTATAACAGGAACAGGCATTCCTAATAATCTTCCTTCGGCAAGGCAGCCGAAGCATTCCGGTAGTCCTGTGATTGGCCAGCCTTTTGTGATGACCAGTGCCAAACCTCTTGCAATATTCATCATACCGAGAGTGACTATGAAGGGCGGCAAGTCCCATTTGACTATAATTATTCCGTTTACAAAACCGAGAAATGTACCGCACAGTAAAGCCGTGCTTATTCCCGGAGCTAAACCGAATTTTTTGATAAATAATGCCGCAAGAACGTTTACCAGTCCGAGAACTGCTCCTACGGACAGGTCTATTCCCGCTGTAAGAATTACCATGGTCATTCCTACACTTATAATTGCGATAAAAGAGACCTGTTTCATTACGGTGAATATATTGTATACCGAAAGGAAATTCGGAGTGGCAAAAGAAAGAATAGTACATAATGCTAGAAATGCTATGAATATACCGAATTCCGTACTTTTAAAAATAGCTTTAAAATCCATCTTTTTCCCCCTTAGTTTTTCAGGGCTGCGTGCCGCATAATCTTTTCCTGAGTTGCTTCTTTTTGTGAAAATTCATGAGTTATTTTTCCTTCTCTCATCACCAATATTCTATCGCTTATATTTATTATCTCAGGCAGTTCGGATGATATTAAAATAATCCCTATTTTTTCTTTTGCCAGGTTATTTATAAGCAAATATATTTCGTTTTTTGCCCCTACATCTATACCACGTGTAGGGTCATCTAAGATAAGTATTCTCGGGTTTATGGCAAGCCATTTGGCTATTACTATCTTTTGCTGGTTTCCCCCGCTTAAGTTCTGGGTTATCTCTTTGTTGTTTGGTGTTCTTATATTAAGGCGTTTGCAATATTCGTTTGCTATTTTTTCTTCCTCTTTTTGCTTTATAAATCCGTAAGAGTTAATCCGGGATAATTTTGTTATATTGATATTATCTTTTACCGAACGACTCAAAATAAGCCCTTCTTTT